>CAZLGY010000013.1:29248-29902 GCA_964559165.1 uncultured Chryseobacterium sp. | reverse complement strand
CGGGTGTCCTCGAACTGCTTCAGGAGCTTGTTCACCTCGGGCAACTGGGTACCGCTGCCGTTGGCGATGCGCTGCCTGCGGCTGCCATTGATCAGAGCGGGGTTCTGCCGCTCCTCAGGTGTCATGCTACGAATGATGGCCTCGATGTGCTTGAACGCATCGTCGGGGATATCGAGGTTCTTCAGGGCCTTGCCAACACCGGGTATCATGCTCATGAGATCCTTCATGTTCCCCATTTTCTTGATCTGCTGGATCTGCTCCAGGAAATCGTCAAAGCCGAACTGGTCCTTGGCGATCTTCTTGCTGAGCTCCCGGGCCTGCTTCTCATCGAACTGCTCCTGCGCGCGCTCCACCAGGCTTACCACGTCGCCCATGCCCAGGATACGGCCCGCCATCCGTTCCGGATGGAACTCGTCGATGGCCTCCATCTTCTCGCCCGTGCCGATGAACTTGATGGGCTTGTCCACCACGCTGCGGATGGAGAGCGCCGCACCGCCGCGGGTGTCGCCATCAAGCTTTGTCAGCACCACGCCATCGATGTCCAGCCGCTCGTTGAAGGCCTTGGCGGTGTTCACGGCGTCCTGGCCGGTCATGCTGTCCACCACGAAGAGGGTCTCGTGGGGGGCGATGGCCTTCTTCACGCGGGTGATCTCG
>CAZLGY010000013.1:25088-29238 GCA_964559165.1 uncultured Chryseobacterium sp. | reverse complement strand
GGTGAAGCCGTGGATCTTGGCGTATTCGACACCCTTCTGGGCGATGGCCACCGGGTCCTTGCTACTGCGGTCGCTGAACACCACCACGTCCAGCTGCTTGCCGAGGGTCTCCAGCTGGTCGATGGCCGCAGGGCGGTAAACGTCGCAGGCCACCAGCAGGGGCTTGCGGCCCTTCTTGCGCAGGTAGCTGGCCAGCTTGCCGCTGAAAGTGGTCTTACCCGAACCCTGCAGACCGCTCATCAGGATCACGGTGGGGTTGCCGCTCAGGTTGATGGCGGCGCTGCGTCCGCCCATCAGCTCCGACAACTCGTCGTGGGCCAGCTTGGTCAGCAGCTGACCGGGGCTCACGGCGGTCAACACGTTCTGGCCCAAAGCCTTGGCCTTCAGCTTGTCGGTGAAATCCTTGGCCGTCTTGAAATTCACGTCGGCGTCCAGCAGGGCGCGGCGGATCTCCTTCATGGTCTCCGCCACGTTGATCTCCGTGATCTGGCCCTGGCCCTTGAGGACTTTGAACGCTCTTTCGAGCTTGTCGCTGAGATTCTCGAACATGTGCACCTTCTATCGTGGGTCCGAAGTTACTCGTATGCATGATCACACCATGGACAGCGTGCGTTTCCGCATCCATCAACGCCTGATGGAGCTCACGCACCAATGGTGTCGCAACTACTTTGAACGCGTAAGCACGAAATCCACCCGCTGGCCCTGATCGTCCAAATGGGCGATGAAGGCCCGAAGTGTATCGGCATGCACCGAATAGCCTATGCGCTGGGGAAAATCGTGCTCCCTGTTCTCAAAGATCCAGGTACCCTCATGCGCCACGACCCGGACGAAACTCGTGACCCCGGAAGATGCGGTGGAGGCCATGAAGACCCATTGCTCTGCGAACAGGGTAAGCCGCATGCGTTCCTCGCTGGTCACCTGACCACGCTCCAGCGTGCGTGCGACACCATCGAAGGTCGATGGCCCTGCGGGGGTCCATTCTTCGCGATAACGCGCATCACCCGGTCCACCCTCCCAGGTACCGACGAGCAGCTGGGGCATTCGCACCTCCGTATGTGCAGGGTATTGCGCGGATAGCAACATCGGCGTCGCTGCAAGCAGGCTCAATACAAAGCGGTACACGTCCGAAATGTAAGGAACCCAGCGCACCGCTTGGGTCCGGCGGCGTGCACGCACAGCATACCCTCAGCCGACAAAACCCATGCATGCACGCGTCCATCAACTTCTGTCGGGCTATCACGGGAGGCGATCCCCGGGGGGGTCGATGAAGCACTTGTCCGGTCAACTACGGCTGAACGCGGCGGTCCAACATCACCCACCTCGAACGGCTCAGGATGCCGATCCGGCGCGGGCTGAAACCATTTCCGCCGACCCTCCGTATGACGAGTTAGGTGAACGCCCACACCATGAAGACCCTGACCCCAAAACCTCTCGCCAACAGGCTGCGGAAAGTTCTCTCCGGTGGCTTGGGAAGCTGGCTCGGCCGAACCTTGACAGCGCTCCTCGTGGTACTGGCCAGTTCGGTATCGGCCACCCATTTCAGCGGGGGCGAGATCTACTGGGAATGCATCGGACCGAACCAGTTCCGCATCAGTCTGGTGGTGTATAGGGACTGCGCCGGCATCCAGGTGGACCCCAGCAACAACCTGCGCCTTACCAGTCCATGCGGTACCCGCACGCTGAACGTGACCACGCCCGGCGGGGTGGAGATCAGCCAGCTCTGCGACCTGGAGCTTCCCAACAGCACATGCAACGGAGGTTCGTTGCCAGGCATCCAGCAATACATCTACACCGGCATCATCACGCTACCTCCGTGCGACTCCTGGACGATCAGCTGGACGAACATCTACCGCAACAACGCCATCGTCAACCTGACCAATCCAGGAACCCGGGAGATGTACATCACCGGCGTGCTGAACAGTGCGGCCGCTCCGTGCAACGATTCGCCCACGTTCACGAACACCGCCATCCCATACGTATGCCTTGGCTATCCTGTATCATACAGCTACGGGGCTGTGGACGTGGAGGCGGACTCCTTGAGCTACAGCCTCATCGGTGCGCGGATGCTGAACGGGAACCCGGTGCCCTATGTGCCCCCGTTCTCCGGCGCGGCACCTATCCCTGGCCTGACCCTGGACCCCGTCACGGGTCTCGTCAATTTCACGCTGAACATCCAGGGTAACTGGGTGGTGGTGGTGCAGGTAACGCAGTACAATGCAGCGGGGAATGTGATCGGGACGATCATGCGGGATATGCAGTTCGTAGCCTATCCGTGCTCGAACATCCCACCGGACGCAGCCACAGGACTTATCACCAACCTATCGGGCACCGCGACCCAGACCGGCCCGCGGAGCATCCAGGTATGCGAATCGGGCACTTTCTGTTTCGACATGGTGATCGCAGACGTGAACATGACCAACGTGCTGGACGCATTCAGCAACGTGGCCATGAACCTGCCCGGTTCCACGTTCACCTTCTCCGGCACCAACCCCATCACCGCCACGGTCTGCTGGACCGCTGTTCCAGGAACCTCGGGGTTCTACCCGTTCATCGTGAACGTGGACGATGGCGCATGCCCCATACCGGCGTTCCAGACCTACGTCTATGCGGTGAACGTGCTTCCCGGCATTTTCGCCAATGTCACGTCCACACCCGAGTCGTGCGTAGGCCTGGGTGACGGCAGTGCCACCGCCTCCGTGACGGTCGGAGAAGCGCCGTTCACGTATGCATGGAGCACGGGGGCTACGGGAGCAAGCATTACAGGGGCCGCTGGACCATACAGCGTGGTGGTTTCGGATGCGAACGGTTGCATATCGCAGCCCCTGGGCACCACCATCAGCCCCGGCCCCAACCCTCCGAGCGCCAATGCGGGTGATGACCTGGTGGGCTGCATCGGCCAATTCCCCTTGCCGATCACGGGTTCGATCAGCAACGCCAGCGGGCATTCCTGGGGAGGGGGCACCGGTACGTTCAGCGGAACGGGACTTTCCACGGGTTACACCCCCAGCGCTTCAGAACTGGCGGCAGGAAGTGTGACCCTCACGCTCACCGCCATCGGCAGCGGAAGCTGCCCACCCGCAACGGACCAGGTGACCGTTCAACTGCCGAACAGCTTCTCCAATACCACGATCAGCGCCACAGCCGCATTGTGCGCTGGTGGAAGCACGGGCACGGCTTCTGTAACACCGGTGGTACCCGGCTTCTCCTATCTCTGGAACGACCCGGCAGCACAGGGAACCCCCACTGCAACAGGGCTCGCCGCCGGGCCGTACTCGGTGACCATCACCGACGGCTTCGGCTGTGCAGCCACCTTCAACACCACCGTGGGCAGTGTGGATGCCATCAGCATCGTGGACCTCAGTTCCACGGACGAGCCCTGCCTTGGTGCGGGAGGCGGTACGGCCACGGTGAGCGTTACCGGTGGAACCGCACCCTACTCCTACACGTGGAGCAATGGGTCCACCGGCGTTGGGATCATCGCGAACGCAGGAACCTATTCGGTGAGCATCACCGATGCCAACGGTTGTGCGCCTGCCACAGGCAGTGTGACCATTGCCGCCACGGGCATTCCCAACGCGGCCGATGCCGGTGACGACCTGGTCGGGTGTGCCGGAAGCTTCCCCATCGTGCTCAACGGAACAGTGACCAATGCCACCGGTGGCAGCTGGAGCGGTGGAACAGGCACCTTCACCGGCACCGGTCTGTCCGTTGGTTACACTCCTTCGGCGGGTGAAGTGGCGTCGGGAAGCGTCATCCTCACGCTGACCACCACCGGCAACAGCAGCTGCCCGCCAGCGCAGGACCAGCTGGTGATATCGCTGCCCAATAGTTTCGCCAACACGGGCATCTCCAGCGTGGATGCCATCTGCTTCGGCACCGCCACGGGAAGCGCATCCGTATCTCCCGCCGGCACCGGGTTCAGCTACCTGTGGAACGACCCCTCCGGACAGACCTCCCCCACGGCTACATCACTGGGTGCAGGGTCGTACAGTGTGCTCATCACGGACAGCTTCGGATGCAGCATCGTGCTAAGCACCACCGTGGGACCCACCGCAGCATTGAGCATTGCTGACATCAGCAGCACCAATGAGAGCTGCCTGGGTACCGGTGATGGAACCGCCACCGTGACCGTGGTCGGCGGCACCGCTCC
>CAZLGY010000013.1:18457-25078 GCA_964559165.1 uncultured Chryseobacterium sp. | reverse complement strand
TGGAACACGGGAGCGAACAGCGCAACCATCACCGGAGGTACCGGTAACTACTCGGTAAGCATCACCGATGCCAACGGTTGCGCACCGGCTACCGGCAGTGTGACCATCGCCGCCACGGGCGTCCCCAACGTGGCCGACGCCGGAGACGACCTCGTGGGTTGCATGAACTCCTTCCCCATTGCCATCGAGGCCACCATCACCAACGCCAGTGGGGCCACCTGGAGCGGCGGTGCAGGAGTGTATGTGGGAGACGGCACCAATATCGCATACCACCCAACCACGGCTGAGATCCTGGCCGGGGGGGTGACCTTGGTGATGACCACCACCGGCAACGGGACCTGCCCGCCTGACCAGGACAGTGTTTTCATCGCTCTCTCAAACAGCTTTCTCAACAGCACCCTCAACTCCGGAAGCCCGCGTTGCGCGGGTTCGATCGATGGCACCATCGTTTATTCCCCGGAACTGCCCGGTCTCACGTACCAGTGGAGCGACGCCAGCGCACAAACAGCGGCCATCGCATCAGGCTTGGGCGCCGGCACATACACCATAACGGTGACCGATGCCCTTGGATGTGATACCACCCTGTCCGCGACCCTTATCGATCCTCCTGCTTTGTCGGTCGATGCGATCACCGTCACCCCGGTCACCTGTTCCAACGGGAACGATGGTTCGGTGCTGCTGCAGGTGGGTGGTGGTACGCCCGGCTACACCATTACCTGGGGGTCCGGTGCGAATGGTACGCTCCTCGGCAACCTCTCCGCCGGCACCTACCAGGCCAGTGTAGTGGATGCGAACGGTTGCAGCACAACGGCGCTGGGCACTGTAACCGCTCCCGCACCCATCCAGCTCTTCGCGGCAGGTCCTGATACGGTTTGCGTGAACGCACCCGCCGTATTCACCGCAAGTGCACAAGGTGGTACCGGCAGCTTCGTATACACATGGGTGGGCTTTGGATCTGGCGCACAGCTAACGGCTGCGTTGAACCAATCGCAGACGCTTACCGTAAACGCGATGGATTCCAATGGCTGCCTCTCCAACCCGGTGCAACTCCCCGTTACCGTGCTCGACCTGAACACCGCGAACTTCAACACCTATGGCGACACCACCGTATGTCCTGGAGGTTCCGCCTCCTACGGCGTCCAGTTCAGCGGTTATGCCGGTGACTGGAGCCTCAGTTGGACACCGGGCATCCATGCTGGCACGGGCCCCTTCTCAGCGCCCGTCACAGAGGACCGTACCCTGGCCGTGACCATTGTCGACCAATGCGGCAACAGCATCACCAGGACCATCTCGATCCAGTTGGATGAGGCCCCTGTACTTGGCCTGCCCTCGATGATCGCACAGGGCTGCGCACCATTGCAGGTAGCGTTCCCCGCCCTTCAATTGCCAGCCGGCACACAGTACCTGTGGAGCCTGGGCAATGGGCAGACCTCCACCCAGCAGCAGCCGAACGTCACTTACAACGCCGGATCCTATGCGGTGGGCCTCAGCATCGTAACACCGTTCGGATGCACCCATACGGCACCAGGCACCGGACAGGTCATCGCATTCACCGCGCCCAACGCAGCCTTCGTCGCTTCGACCTACCAGACCACCGCAGACAACGCCACCATCCAGTTCACCGACCAGAGCACCGGCAATGGCCTGAGCCACGCATGGGCCATGGGTGACGGCGGAACCAGCAGCGTGCAGAACCCTTCGTACACATACGTGGACATGGGAACGTTCGAGGTGGAGCTGACGGTGGTCGACCAGAACGGCTGCAGTGCTGCGGCCACAGCCCTGATCACCATCGATCCGGTGTACGACATCACCATCCCAACGGCCTTCACACCGAACAGCAATGGAGGCAACGGAGGGGCGTGGTCTTCCGGAGACCTCAGCAACGATGTCTTCTATCCGTTCGTGCGTTTCGTGGATGAGTTCAGGATGCGCATCTTCAATCGCTGGGGAGAGCTTGTCTTCGAAAGCACCGACATCCAATTGGGCTGGGATGGTTACTACCGCGGCGAACTCAGCCCCCAGGACGTATACATGGTGCAGACGTGGGTGAAATTCCTCGATGGCAAGCAGATCAGCAAACTCACCGACCTGACCCTCTTCCGATGAACGCACCACGCCATATCCTCTGGCTGCTGGTTGCCGCGGCATCGGTTGTAAGCGCCCAGGACCCGCAGTTCTCGCAGTTCTATGCCGCGCCCCAGTACCTCAACCCGGCGCTCACAGGCAATACCTTTCAGGACCGTATCGCGCTCAACTACCGCCTTCAATGGCCTGGGGTGCAGCCGGGCTATGAGACCTACATGGCCGCATACGACCATCGTTTCAGCAAGGTGAACGGCGGTATCGGTGGCATGGTGATGCGTGACAAAGCAGGGACGAGCGGTCTCACCACCACGCTTGTTGGGCTGAGCTACAGCTATGAGGCCCGGATCAACTACCGCAGGGCCGTTCGTTTCGGCGTGCGTGCCGGCTATGGTAACAAGAGCGTGAACCCTGATGGTTACCTGTTCGCAGACCAGGTGATCCGGGACAACGCAGCCCGCACCATCGAGTCCAACCTCATCGCACAGGTGAGCTATTTCGACATGGCTGCTGGTGCAATGTTCTACACCGAGCAATTCTGGGCCGGCATCTCCATGAGCCACCTTAACCGTCCCGACCAAAGCCTGATGCTGGAGGGAACCGCACCACTCGCCGTTCGCACCAGCACCCATGTGGGTTACCGCTTCGGGATCGATGGCCGCCATTTCTCCAAGAGCGATAGCCGGATGACCCTCGCCGCACATTACAAGAAGCAGGGCGAGTGGGACCAGTTCGACATCGGTGCGTACATTGAACAGGGCGGGCTTACAGGTGGTATCTGGTACCGCGGTCTGCCCGTTGTAAAGGCCTACCGCCCGGGTTATTCGAACGACGAATCGCTGATCCTGATGGCAGGCCTGTTGGTGGATGACCAATTCCGGTTCACCTACAGCTACGATATCACCATCAGCAAGCTCACCATGAAGAGCGGTGGGGCACACGAGCTCAGCCTCATCTATGAGTGGCCCAGGAAAGCCAAGAACCGCAAGCACAAGATCGTGCCCTGCCCAAAATTCTGAGCCTGCTCAGAACCTCGCTTCCAGGGTGATGAAGCCGTTGCGCCCTGTGCCCGGCAGCAACCCGGGGCCCGGATAGCCTCCGGACCGGCGCGTGGCGTAGACCTCGTCCATCAGATTGTTCACCCCCACGGTCAAGGCGATCCGCTGGTCGAACTGCCACGTGGCATTGGCATCGGCCACTGTATAGCCTTGCAGAAAGCCGGCCGTGGCCGAAGCGTTCGGTATCTCCGAATTGGTGGCATCGGTGTACACACCATCCACCACGCTCACGTTCAGTGCCACGGTGAGATGCTTGTCGCGGTAGGTGACGCCGGGACGCAGGATATTGCGGGGCGCATGCTCCACTTGGTTGCCCACCAGCTCACGGGAGGGGTCATCCGCTGCGGCGGGATCGTTCCAGGAGGTATACCGGGCATCCACGAAGGCGTAGCTGACGAACACGGCGAGGTGCGAGGCACCCTCGGGACCACCGCGCAGCAGATCGAGCAGTTCAGCTTCCACGTAGGCTTCGACGCCCTGGCTCAGCGAAGCACCGATGTTGGTGCGGTAGTTGACGCCATCGCGCAGGATGGTGCCGATGCGGTTGTCATAGCGCAGCATGAAGCCGCCGATGTCGAAGGCCAGGGAACCGTCCAGATCGCCCCGGAAACCGCCATCAAGGTTGTACCCGCTGGCATCCTTCAGGTCAGGATCGATCACATCCGTGGTGGCCGACGGCGTGACATCGCTGTAGAGCACCGGGCGGTAGGCCTGGCTGAAGTTGGCATAGAGGCGCGTACGCTCCGAGGTCCGGTACTGCGCACCGATGCCCAGCAGGGGCAGTTGCCGCAAGCGCTCGCCACTGTCCACCCCGCCGGTACCGGTGCTGTTGATGCGGCCATCGACCCGGGAGGTGATGTGCTCGAAGCGGGCTCCAGGCACCAGGTCCAGGCGATCGGTGAGGGGCAGCAGCACTTCGGCGTGCACGGCGGCATTGCGGGTGGTGAGGTGCAGCTCACGGCCAAAACTGCCAGTGATGCTGAGGTCCGCATCGGTGCCGGTGGTGCCGCGCGCCTGCTGCTGGCGCAGGTTCTGGGCCGTGTACCCGCGTACACCCGCCGCCACATGGGCCTGTCGTCCTCGGAAGGTCCAGCCGCGACGAACACGCGCCTCCATGCCATAATTGGAATAGAGGTCGCGGTCCACCTGCCGCTCGGCATAAGCGCCGGTGGCACGGTTGATGGTATCGGGCTCGGTGACCGGCCGCAGGAAGCCTACGCTGTTGCGCTCGGCCACGGTGCCGAAGAACTTCACGTCCACCACGGTGCGGGCATCGGGGCGCCACTCCAGGGTGGCCGCACCCACGTTCCACGGGAGCAGCATCCAGTTGCGTTCACGGGAAGAGGACCTGGGATCGAGGGCCAGTTGCGCATCGGTGAGGCCACCCGGCTGTTGCTGACGCACATCGGAGCGCGTGTACTCCAGTCCTAGAACGAGCCTGCGCGAAGCCCTGTACTGTATGCTGGCATGACCGGTGGTGGTAGTGTAGCGGCTGTTGGCGCGCCAGCCTTCAGCACTGCGGTGGTGGAGGAAGGTTTGGTAGCTCCACTTCCCCTTGCTGCCACCGAGGGCGTAGTAAGTGTCAAAGAGCCCGTACGAACCGGCGGTCTGCCGCGTCTCGAAAGCCAGGGCGCGGTCGCGGGGACCTTTCTTCAAAATGAAGTTGACCAGCCCACCGAACTGCGGACCAAAGGCCAGGGAGGCCGCGCCGCGCATCAGCTCGATACGATCCACGGCGGCCATGGGCGGCGTGTAGTAGGCCTCGGGGTACCCGAACACATCGGCCGAGATATCATAGCCGTTCTGCCGGGCGTTGAACTCCCAGCTGCGGTTGGGACTGAGACCGCGCGCCGCGATGCCCAGCTGCACCCCGCTCCCATCGTTCTCCCAAACACTGATCCCCGGCACCTTGGCGAAGACCTGCCGGGCCTGGTTCTGCGAAAGATCGGCCTCCGTGGCCGAGAGGGTGATCACCTCCGTGCGCCGGCCTGCCATGATGACGGCACACAGGGTGTCCGCGGCGGGTCTAACACCGAATTGCATGGGCCCCACCACCTCATGGAGGTCCAGGGTCACGGTGCGGATGCTGTCCGGTCCCTGGGCCAGGGCTTGAAGGCGGGCAACATTGATGACGATGACAAGGAGCGTTCGCGCGAATGCCCGGCTCGGAAGGCTCTCCAACATGGCCGCAAAGGACCCCCGGAGCAGCCCCTCGGCACAATACCGCGATCGGGGTATTCGGTCACTTACATCCGCTCGGGCACTTCAATACCCAGGCACCACATGGACTTCTTGGTGGCGGTGGCCACGGCGGCGCTCAGGGCCAGGCGGAAGCTGCGCTTGATGGCGTCCTCCTCCTTCAGCACGGGAACGGCCTGGTAGAAGCTGTTGTAGGCCTTCACCAGCTCGTAGGTGTGGTTGGCCAGCGCGGAGGGGTCCAATTTGGTGGCCGCTTCGTCCAGCACGGCAGGCAGGTGGTGCAGCAGCTTGATGACCGTGCGTTCCTCGGGGAGGAGTGCCGACGTGGTCATGTGCTCAGGTGCCCACGTTCCCATGCCTTCCGCTTTCCGCATCAGGCTCTTGATCCGCGCGTAGGTGTATTGGATGAAAGGGCCGGTGTGGCCTTGCAGATCGATGCTGGCGGCCGGGTCGAAGAGCATGCGCTTCTTCGGGTCCACCTTCAAGAGAAAATATTTGAGCGCGGCGAGGCCGATCATCTCGTACAGGGACGACTTCTCCTCCTCGGAGAAACCGTCGAGCTTGCTGAGCTCCTCGCCCATGCGGCGGGCCTCGGACACCACCTCGTCGATGAGGTCATCGGCGTCGACCACCGTGCCCTCGCGGCTCTTCATCCTGCCACTGGGAAGGTCCACCATGCCATAGCTCAGGTGGAAAAGCTCATCGGCCCAGGTGAAGCCCAGCTTCTTAAGGATGATGAAAAGCACCTTGAAATGATAGTCCTGCTCGTTGCCCACCGTGTAGATGAGCTTGCTGAGGCCAGGATACTCCTCGAAGCGCTTGATGGCCGTGCCGATGTCCTGCGTCATGTATACGCTGGTGCCATCGCGGCGCAGCAGCACCTTCTCGTCAAGGCCCTCGGTGGTGTTGTCCACCCACACGGCGCCATCCTTCTCGTAGAACACGCCCTTCTTCAGTCCCTCGAGCACATCGGCCTTGCCCAGCACGTAGGTCTGGCTTTCGTAGTAGTTGCGGTCGAAGTCCACCCCGGCGCGGGCGTAGGTGGCGTTGAAGCCTTCGTACACCCAGCCGTTCATGGTCTCCCACAGCGCGCGCACATCCGGTTCGTTCGCCTCCCATTGGCGGAGCATCTCCTGGGCCTCCAGCAGGATGGGGGCGCTCTTCTCCGCTTCCTCCTTCGTCCTTCCGCTCGCCACCAAGGCATCGATCTCGGCCTTGTAGGCCTTGTCGAACTCCACGTAGTACTTGCCAACGAGCTTGTCGCCCTTCAGGCCGCTGC
>CAZLGY010000013.1:17694-18447 GCA_964559165.1 uncultured Chryseobacterium sp. | reverse complement strand
GCCGCTTGGTCAGGCTCTTGGCCCGGTTGTTGGAGTCGCAGTACCACTCCTGACCGTCCTCGTCCTCCCATCGCTCGGGGCCGTTGTGCTCCTCCAAGTCGCGATGGCCAGCGAAGTGGTTGGTCTGCACGAGCTTGTCGCCCTTCAGGCCGCTGCTTTGCGGGGTCTCGCTCCGCCCGAACCTCCTCCAGGCAAGCATGCTCTTGCAGATGTGGATGCCGCGGTCATTGATCACCTGAACCTTGACCACTTCGTTGCCGGCGGCCTCCAGTATGCGGCTCACGCTCCAGCCCAGGAAGATGTTGCGCAGGTGCCCCAGGTGCAGGGGTTTATTGGTGTTGGGGCTGGCGTACTCCACCATCACCTTGCGGCCCGTTGCGGGGAAGGCCAGGATGTCCCTGCGGCACGCCTCGGACACGAAGCCGGCCCAGTAGCCGTCGGCCACGACCAGGTTGAGGAAGCCCTTGATGACATTGAAGCGCACCACCACAGCCTCCTCTCGCACCAGGTGATCACCGAGGGCGGGACCGGTGCGGGCGAGCTTCACGAAGGGGAAGACATTGATGGTGACATCGCCCTCGAACTCGGGGCGCGTTGGCTGGAACGCCAATTGCCTGGGCGGTATCTCCGCATCGAACAGCTCGCGGAACGCGCGCACGAGGGCCAGCTCCAATCGCGCCTGCAGGGGGTCGCTCATCATGGCCGCAAAGGTCGGTTTCACACCGATCCGGGCAAGGGCGGTCCTCACCCCAC
>CAZLGY010000013.1:12848-17684 GCA_964559165.1 uncultured Chryseobacterium sp. | reverse complement strand
ACCCCACCGCCGGCAGGAAGTTCGCCGCCAGCATACAGCGCACACTTCCACCCCCCACGGCCTCGATGGTGGGCACCGGCACGGGGACGAGTTCGCCGTGGGCCTCCAGGCGCCGGCGCTGGGACAGGTCCAGAGCGTCCATTGCGGTGGAGGACAACAGGATCCGGGGGGCCGAGGGCGGCGCCAGCTGCAGCATGTTGCCCACGAACCGGTGCATCTGCTCCAGGGAGAATGGGATGAGCTCCTTGCCGGCGCGCTCAAGCTCGGCCTGCACATCGTGGCGGTCCACCGGCAGCGGGATCGCATCGAGGCAGAGCGCGGCGAACCCTTCCCCGATGCTCATTACCACGTTGGTGTGATACACCGGCGCGCCTTCCAGGCTACCGTCCATGGTGGCCACGAAAGGCACCTGGTGGCCCTCCATCGCCCCACACCACACGTTGAGGGCCCGCGCCGAGGTGCGCGGCGAGAGCGCTGCGAACGCGATGTTGCGGACGCGATCGAGCACCAGGCTTCCGGTGCCCTCGAGGAACCGGTCATCGCGCTCAAGACTGCTGAGGTCCACCAGCCGCCTTACCCGGAAGCCGCGTTCCTCGAGGGTGAGGTCCATGGACCGGTCGCGCTCGGCGCGGCGGCGCTGGGTGCGCATCGGGTAAAGCACCACGGTGCCATCCGCATGGGTGCTGAACCAATTGTTCGGAAACACCCCGTTGGGCGCGCGCGGGTCGTGCGGCTCGAGCACGGTGGCGATGATGCCGTGGCGGTCGAGGACCGCGAGCAGTCCATCGAACTCGCGCGCGGCCTTTGCGCGGACATCCCCGGCACCGGGCCCACGCTGGAACGCGTTGCTCTCGGCCGTCTGCGGGTCCGATGCGAAGCCTGTGGGACGTACGAGTATGACGGCGGACGCGGCGTGGGTCATGGGGCCTGGCCTGCGGGCCTTGGAGGCTCAGCGGCCGCGCAGGATGGGGAACAGGGGCTCAAGGATGCCGAGCACCGCCTCCGCCATGGCGTTATTGGCATCGAGCGCGGGGTTGATCTCCACCACGTCCAGCGTGGCCGTCCGCGGATCCGTGCAGAACCCCGAGAGCAGGGTGCTGGCCTCATGCAGGGTCAATCCTCCGGGAACGGGGGTTCCGGTCCCGGTGCTGATCGAGGGGTCGAGGCTGTCGACGTCGAAGCTCACATGGATGCGCTCGCAGGCCGTGAGGTGGGCGAGGGTCTCCTGGACCACGGAGGATGCCCCCCTGCGGCGCAGGTCGTCCACGGTGACCACCTTGATGCGGTGCTCCGCGATGATCGCCTGCTCCTCGGGCTCGTAATCGCGCAGGGCGATGAACACCAGGTCGCTGGGCACAAGCTTGGGGCCGCCCACACCGATCTTGCGCAACCGGTCCCACACGTCCATCGTGTACACCCGCGGCCGGTTCCGACCTTTCTTCTCCAGGTGCATCAGCAGGGCCAGCGGCATGCCATGCACATTCCCGCTGGGCGTGGTCCAGGGGCTGTGCAGGTCCGCATGCGCATCGATCCACACCACGCCGAGGCGCTCGTTGGGGTAGGCCATCTTGGTGCCGCTAACCGACCCGATGGAGATCGAATGATCACCTCCGACAACGATTGGAAAGGTGTTGTTCCTCAGGTACCTGTACACCTCGTAGGCCAGGTCGCTCTCGAAGCGGATGAGCCCATCGATGTGGTGTGCGTTGGGCGAGTTGTCATCCTCGTAGAGCACATCGTTCTCGTCCCGGAGGATGCTCTCCTCCGCATGCCCGAAGAGCTCACTGCCGAGCTTCCACGCCGCCACCCGCAGGGCGGCCATGCCCATGCTCGCACCGCGCTTGCCGGCACCGATCTCCGACGCAGCTTCGATCAATCTCAGTTCCATGGACGGGGGACTTCGCCAAAGGTAGCGCGCCGCCCGGGAGCACACCTGTAACCCCCGCAGCCCTCCCCCCGTTACAGGGCCACCTGTCCGATTCTTCTGTGAGACCGATGGACCTTCTTGGACGGATGACCTCCATTGTGCTGCTAGCCGTTGCCCTTCTGGGCAACGGCTGCAGCCAGGGTCTTTTGAAGGAAGGTGTGACCGAGGGGGTGATCGAGTATGCCCTCACCTTTCCCGACCATGACCCCAACGGACAGATGGCCGGCATGCTGCCGGAGCGCACCACGGTGTGCTTCACCCCGGACCACCAGGTTGCCGAGGTGAGCGCGGGCATGGGCGTGTTCCGCACCACGATCATCACGCACAACTCCCAGAAGCGGATGGACTACCATCTGAGCCTTTTGAGCAGGAAGCTGGTAAGCCGGCTGCATCTGGCCGACATGCAGCATTTCAACCGGGACATGGCGGCATTGACCATCCTGCACACCAACGAGGTGGACACCATTGCGGGCTATCCCTGTCGAAAGGCCATCGCCCTGTTCAGCGGGGTGGATGAGCCGGAGATCGACCTCTATTACACGGACCGCATCCGCATCCAGGAACCCAACTGGTATGGGCCGTTCAAGGAACTGGACGGGGTGCTGCTGCGGTACGAGATCGTGCAGCGTGGTATGCGCATGCGCTTGGAGGCCGTGTCGGTGACACCCGGCGAGGTGGACCCGGCGCGCTTCGCCCTGCGCGACGGCTACCAGGAAGTACCACCGTCCATTCTGGACCACGAACTGGAGGCCATCCTCGGCTCGTTCAGCCTCTGACCCACAGGGGCTTCCGTTTTCCCTTCGGAACTGTTGATAATAGCCGGTACGGGTATCCCGTTGCTGGCATGGGGCCCGGATACATTTGGTCGGCCCGCGCGCAAGCCTGCGCAGGCCCCGCACACCCGTGTCCAACGACCGCAAGAACAGGTTGAAGCCCGCCGAGGACGACGGGTCCGAGGAAGCCCCCAAGCCGGTGCGTAACCGGAACAAGGCCAAAGCGCAGGGCACAGGCTGGTGGGCGCGCACCCGGGACTTCTTCACCGACCGGCGCACCCACAAGGTGTTCGGGCTCTTCCTGGTGCTCGTGAGCGGCTACCTGCTGGTGGCCTTCGTGAGCTACCTCTTCACCTGGCGCGCCGACCAGGACCTGACCAACCGGTCGTGGTCCGCCCTGTTGGGGCGCGAGGTGGAAGCCGAGAACTGGCTCGGCAAGCTGGGCGCACTGGTGAGCCACCAGTTCATCCACAGCTGGTTCGGCGTGGCGGCGTTCGCCTTCGTGCTTTGGAGCTTTCTGGGCGGTGTGCGCGTGCTCACGGGCTCGTGGCTCCTCCCCTTGCGCCGCACGCTCACTTGGAGCCTGACCACCCTGCTCTGGCTGCCTGCCGCACTGGCCTTCCTTTTCCGGGGAGGCGAACAGGCCTTCCTTGGGGGGGCGCTGGGCTACACGGTGAACAGCCACCTCACCGCCATGCTGGGCGACCTGGGTACTGGTGCCCTTTTGCTGTTCGGGCTTGGCGCCGTGCTCACGGCGACCTTCGACCCCAATTTCAGCGCACTGGGCCGTTTCTTCCAGCGGAGCGCCCCGGAACAGGACACCGTGGAGAACACCGTGGACGAGGCTGCTTTGCGGGCCAACCGGGTCAGGAAGGAGAACGAGCCGGCAGCGGCCACAGCTCGCGAAGCGCAGGATGAGGAGCCTGTCGAGGAGGCTGAGCCGAGCGCTGTGCCCCTGCAGGTAGCGGAGGAGGCGGAGGAGGACAACGTGGAGGAGGAAGGGGGTGTGGAACTGGAGGTGGAGGGAACGGTGGATGACAGGCCGCAGGAGGACGTACTGGACGTGGAGGTGAGCCCCACCCCGGAGGCCTCATCCGAGCCCCTGATGGCGGCCGCGCCCATTGCCGTGGAGGGCATGAGCGTGGTGACCGCTGCGGAGGAAAAGGTGCTCACCGAGGATCAGATCGAGGCCAAGCTGCAGGAGTTCGGCGAATACGATCCCACGCTTGACCTGAGCAGCTATGAACTGCCCCCGCTTGACCTCATGGTGGACCATGGCACGGGCGAGGTCACGGTGACCAAGGAGGAGTTGGAGGCCAACAAGGACCGCATCGTCGAGACGCTTGGCCATTACAACATCGGCATCGACAAGATCAAGGCCACCATCGGGCCAACGGTCACGCTGTACGAGATCATCCCGCAGGCCGGTGTGCGCATCAGCAAGATCAAGAACCTCGAGGATGACATCGCACTGAGCCTGGCCGCATTGGGCATCCGGATCATCGCCCCCATCCCCGGAAAGGGCACCATCGGGATCGAGGTGCCCAACAGCAAGCCGCAGGTGGTGGGCATGCCGGCCGTGGTGGCAAGCGAGAAGTTCCAGAACACCGCCATGGACCTTCCCATCGTGCTGGGCAAGACCATCAGCAACGAGACCTTCGTCACCGACCTGAGCCGGATGCCACACCTGCTGATGGCCGGCGCCACTGGCCAGGGCAAATCGGTGGGGCTCAATGCCATCCTCGTCTCGCTGCTCTACAAGAAGCACCCCAGCCAGATCAAATTCGTGCTGGTGGACCCCAAGAAGGTGGAGCTGACGCTGTTCAACAAGATCGAGCGCCACTTCCTGGCCAAGCTGCCCGGCGAGGGCGAGGCCATCATCACCGACACGAAGAAAGTGGTCGCCACGCTCAGCAGCCTGTGCATCGAGATGGACGAGCGCTACGAGCTGCTGAAGGATGCGCAGGTCCGCAACATCAAGGAGTACAACGCAAAGTTCATCAGCCGCCGCTTGAACCCGGAGAACGGCCACCGCTACCTCCCCTACATCGTGCTGGTGGTGGACGAGTTCGCCGACCTGATCATGACGGCCGGCCGCGAGGTGGAGACCCCGATCGCCCGCCTGGCCCAGTTGGC
>CAZLGY010000013.1:0-12838 GCA_964559165.1 uncultured Chryseobacterium sp. | reverse complement strand
CACGCAGCGCCCCAGCGTGAACATCATCACCGGCACCATCAAGGCCAACTTCCCGGCGCGCATCGCCTTCAGGGTGACCAGCAAGATCGACAGCCGCACCATCCTGGACGCGGGTGGCGCCGAACAGCTCATCGGCCGGGGCGATATGCTGCTTAGCACGGGCAACGACCTGATCCGCATCCAGTGCGCCTTCGTGGACACGCCGGAGGTGGAGAAGATCACCGAGTTCATCGGCGGACAGCGAGGCTACCCCGATGCGCTCATCCTGCCCGAAGTGCCCACGGAGGATGGCGAGGGCGGGGTTGAGCTGGACGATGGCGAGCGCGACAGGATGTTCGAGGAAGCGGCGCGCCTGGTGGTGCAAACGCAACAGGGCAGTACCAGCCTCATCCAGCGCAAGCTGAAGCTCGGCTACAACCGCGCCGGTCGCATCGTGGACCAGCTGGAGGCCGCCGGTGTGCTGGGCCCCTTCGAAGGAAGCAAGGCCCGCCGCGTGATGATCCCCAACGAGGCGGCCCTGCAGGCGCACTTGAGCGGCGGGGTCCAAACCGGGCCCGGCTTGGGTGGAATTTGATCTGTTGCCTTCATCACCCGGTAGAGCGGTGGCCGATCCCGCAGGACCCTTGCCGCACCCACGGTCCCTCTATCCCTTGCTGTTCCAGTCGATCCGACGGCTCACCCACATCACCAACGCAAGGGTGATGAACAGGCCGATGCTGCCGAACAGCAGCGCATGATCCTGCTGATGGATAAGTGCGAACATGAAACCGAAGACCATCAACATGATCAGGCCAAGAAGCTTGGAGGCCCGCTGGACCATGAAGACGCTATGTGAATAGGCCACGACAAGGCAGATGACCGCCACTGCAGACACGATGTAGGCGGTGGCGAATCCGACATGCTCGCTCAAGGCGACAAGCAGCGTGTAGAAGAGGCTCAGCGCAAAGCCAACGAGCAGGTACTGGATGGGGTGGATGCGCAACCCCTGCAGCACCTCGACAAAAAAGAACACGAGGAACACCAATACGATGAGCATGAGCCCGTACTTGCTGGCGCGCTCGTTCTTGTGGTATTCATCAACGGACTGCATCAGCCTTACGCCGAAGGCACTCTGCTCGATGGCCATGCGCTGATCTCCGATGAACTCCTGCGGAAAAGGCCGGTTGAGGTGAAGTACGGTCCATCTGGCGGAGAACCCCTCCCCTTTCGTTGCGGAGCTGTCCAACGGTTCCGGGAGGAACGCCCCATCGAAGCTCGGATCGTTCCAGGAGCTGTTGCACCGCGCGCGTGTCACCTTTCCGACCGGGGTGATGCGAAAGCCGCCGCTACCGTTGATGGTGAGCGTGCTGTTGAATGCAAGGGATGCTGAAAGCTGGGCACTGTCCAGTGGAAAGGCCGCGCTCAATCCGCTGCCCATGATGTCGGTGGATGGCAGGCCCGGCTCGAACTGAACAGTGCGCCCGCCGATCTGCATGCCCACCTGTTCCTTGATGCTTCGGAGATCACTGATACCCAACAGCAACTGCGCGCGGTCCCAGTGGAGCTTCCCTTCGGTATGGACCCGCCGCTCGGCCAACACAGGGAACGAACCGGACAGGACCGTAACGCTTCGATAAACGGCCACCTGGTAGATACCCCGGTACTTCGTAAAGGGATCAAGCCGGGTGGTGACATCGAGCGCTTCGGGCAGGAAGTATGCATACCGCGTCTCCGGCCGCATCTCGTAGCCGTTGTTCACCGGTACCCGCACCAGCACCTCATAAGGCACCGAAAGCACCGGTCCTGTGATGGTCTGTTGCCCTCCCCAGTCGGCACTGATTCCGCTCTCTGCTTCACGCTTCCGTTCGGCGCGCTCGGCGATGAGCTCACGCACCATGCCCAATGGGATAAGGAGGAGCAGGATCAGCAGTGCAACAACGATCGCCCGGAAGGTGAGCGATCGCCGAAGGCCCGAAAGGCGGGATGGCTTGGGCACTTCGATCGGCGGTGGTTCGGTGGAAGGTACCATGGTGTTGTGAGATCGTGCCGGCCAGCTGGCGCAACCGCAGGAACGAACGCAGCGCATGCCGGCACCATGCGATGTTAAGGATCTTTGGGAATACCTTCACCGCCTCCATGCCAGGCAACCTCCCCCCCGTTGTGATCGCGGTACTGCGGCGATGGTGGGAGCCGGTCTTGTTCCTCGTCCTTACAGGGCTGCACCTCCTTCCGATGCATGCAGGGCGCTGGTTCGTAACGCTTGATGGTCCCTGCCACCTCTACAGCGCACGGTTGTTGAGGGCACTATGGCAGGGTGATGCGTTCATCGGTGGCTTCTTTCGCGTGAACCCATGGCCGGACCCATATTGGCTCGGTCATCTGTTGATGGCACCGCTGCACGGCATGGTCCCGGCGTGGGCACTTGAACGTCTTCTTTACAGCCTTGCAGTGGCGGCCCTCGCGCTTTCCTTCCGCTGGTTCATCGGTGTGCTGGCCCCGGACCGCCGCTGGATGAGCTTGGCGGTCATGCCTTTCCTGTTGCATTATGCCTTGCGTCTTGGCTTCCTCAACTTCAGCCTGAGCCTGCCGCTGCTGCTGGTGGCACTGACCCTTGGGGTGCGTGCGACGAACGATGCTGGTGGAAACTGGCGACCGTTGGCGGTCGTGCTGGTTCTGCTCTATTTCGCCCATCTCACCAGTCTGCTCGTGGCCTGCGCGCTCCTGTTGGCGTTCGCTTGCTGGCGTTCGCTCATCGCGGAAGGACCGGTCGGCCCGCGTATCAAGGGTGCCCTTTCGTGGTGGCCTGCACTTGTACTGCCTGCTGCGTTGACGCTGCTTTATGCGGTGCGGCAGCCCGAGGCGTCAGGCGTGGTCCGGCATCTCCCTCCTGCGGAACTCTGGAACGCGCTGTTGCAGGGACGCTCCTGGAACGCGCTTTGGGCCGGGGGGGAACTGGAGGCCAGCCAGTGGACGGCCCTGCCCCTGCTGCTGGGGGGCGTGCTCGCGGCGGTGTGGGGCCTTGGAGAAGCGCTGCGCAACGGCGCTCGGGCACTGCCGTTCTGGTCGGTCGCCTGGTTGCCTGCGCTGGCGGCCTACCTGCTCCTGCCCGACACCATGGCTGGCGGTAGCAGTGCCTCCCCACGTTTGTTGCTCTTCCTGATGTTGTTGATGGCGGTGGCGCTTGCAACGAGCTCACTGCCCCGGTGGATCGCCGGGCCGCTCCTGGTATGCACGCTGGCCGCCGATCTGCATCATACGCGCATCCAGTATTTGAGCGCCCGTTCACTCAGCCAGGAAGCCGATGTGTTCCTTGGTGTGGCCGGAGGGTTGGAGGATGGAACGACCCTTCTTTCCCTGAACTACAGCAGCAACTGGATGCACAGCAACCTGCCCAACTACCTGGGTGTGCATGAAGCGCGCGTGGTGGTGCTGGACCACTTCACCGCACTTGCCCCTTTCAACCCGGTGCAATGGCGGCCGGAGCGGCTGCCATATCATGCCATTGGCGATTTCGCAGAGAGCGGTCGCCCGTGTGTGCGCATGAACGGCTATGAGGCGGTCACAGGCGTTCCCGTGCATGCGGTGGTGACCTGGAAGATGGGCGCCGACATTGCAGACAGCTGTGCGGTGGACGTCAGGCGACAGTTGGGATCAGGCTACAGGCTGAAGAGCAGCGGAGCGCATGGCGACGCGGTCCTGTACGAGCTGAAGTGAGCCTCCATGAACACGGCGGGCGACCCGCAGGAGCCGCCCGCCGCAAGGATGCCTTGGCGCTCTACTGTCCGCCGGTCACCTTCTTCAAGCCATCCTCGATCATGCCATAGAACTGATCGAGCTTGGGCAGGATGACGATCCGGATGCGGCGGTTCGTGGAACGCCCCTCAGGCGTATCGTTACTGGCGAGCGGCACGTATTCGCCGCGACCGCCGGCCGTGATACGCGCGGGGTCCACATTATAATCCTTCTGCAGGATGCGCGTGATGGCCACGGCACGCGAAGCGCTCAGGTCCCAGTTATCACGGAAGCAATCCCGGCTGATGGGCACGTTGTCCGTATGGCCCTCCACCAGCACCTCCTGATCAGGCTTCCCGTTGAGAACGGTGGCCACCTTCGACAGCACTTCCCGGGCGCGGGGAGAAAGTTCGGTGCTGCCGGTCCTGAAGAGCATCTTGTCACTAAGCTCAATGAACACCACGCTCTTCTCCACGTTCACCACCACATCGGTGTCGTTCAGGTTGCCCAATGAGCTCTTCAGGCTCACCACCAGGGCAAGGGTTACACTGTCCTTCTTGGAGAGTGCATCCTGGAGTGTCCGGATGCGTAGGTCCTGCTCGCGGATCTGTTCAAGTGAACGCTCGAGGTTGGCAGCTTCCTTCTGGCTGAGTGTGGCCATCTGGCTCACATTGTTCAAAAGGGCGGCATTGGTGCCGTTCAACTGGGTGACCTGGTCCTTGAGGTGCTCGTTCTTGTTCGCAAGCTCCGCCAAGCGCGCCTCAAGCACGGCCTTTTCACCAGAACAGGTCTCCAACGACCGGTTGCAGGCATCCAGCTTGTTGAGGAGCGTCTCATTCGAGGCCTGAATGGCCATGTATTTCTTCTTCGCCACACAGGAGGTGGCGAGCAGCGTCAAGGCCAGCAGGCCGAAAAGGTTGTTGCGCATGAAGGTGCGATCGGTGGGGCAAGTTTACAGATGAAAGGCACGCGTTGATCCGTTCAGGAACAGCCACTTTTGAACCCCGCGCTACCTTGGCGGAATGGACCAGCACCATCGTACGGCCAACCGTGCGCTCTGGAACGCGCGCGTGGCGCATCATGTAGCCTCCAAGTTCTACGATGTGGAGGCTTTCGTAGCCGGTGCCGAAGTACTGGGCCGGATCGAGCTTGACCTGCTGGGCGACCTCCATGGACAGGAACTGCTTCACCTGCAATGCCACTTCGGACAGGATACGCTGGGCCTGGCACGGCATGGGGCAAGGGTCACCGGGCTTGATTTCTCGGGATCCGCTCTGGAAGAGGCTGCACGGCTGGCTCAGCGCTGCGGTCTGGAAGCCACGTGGGTGCTGAGCGACGTAACGGAGGAACGGCCCGAACTGGTGGACCGTTTCGACCTGGTGTTCAGCAGCTATGGAACCATCGGTTGGCTGCCCGACCTGAAGCCTTGGGCGCGCAATGTGGCACGCTACCTCAAGACCGGCGGGCGCTTCGTCTTCGTGGAGTTCCATCCCGCTGTGTGGATGTTCGACAATGACTTCCGCAACATCGCCTACTCCTACTTCAATCGCGCCGTTATCGCAGAGACCGGACCAGGCACTTATGCTGATCCCTCAGCGCCCATCGCACTACCCTCCTATTCCTGGAACCACGACCTGGGCGAAGTGGTCGGCGCCTTGTTGAACGAAGGTCTGCGCCTGACCCACTTCTGCGAGCATGACGGATCGCCGTATGACGTGTTCCCCCGGATGGAGCGCGGCAGCGATGGGTTGTACCGCATCGCGGATCTTGCGGGCAAGCTGCCCATGGTGTACGCCCTCAACGCCACCAAGGACCACTGACACGACCAGGCGAAGCAGGCTGGCGATAATGGGCGTTGCGAAGGCCGGCACTTCGTTGGACGATGGATGCCCGGGTTCCGCGCCTTGTCCGGTAGCGTGCTGCTCATCACACCCGGCGAGCGGGAAGGTCCCGGATAGCCTTTGCGTCCGGACAACTGGCGGAACACCAGCGGGTCAGCACGCCCAGGGCAACGAGCAGCAGAACGGGTTCCACCAGCAATCGGTGGCGTGTCTCCACATAGAACAATGACTGCGCCACGGAGAATACGACCAGGGTCACGAGGACCAACCGCATCCGCTCTTCATGCCAGGCCAGGAAGAGCAAGGGAAGGATTGCGACCGTGTATACTTTGAAAGCGAGCAGGGCCCACTGTGCGGGAGCCGAATGACCCGCTCCAAGATCGGACCGGAACAACCAGAAATTGCGGAGCTTCACTCCCATCATGCGCCACCACAGGCCGGGCTCCGCGCGCAACTCCTGCATCCATTTGTGGTAGAAGAACGCCGATTGACCGTGGGCATCCGAGGCGGTGAGCATGGAACGGTCATTCGCGGAAAGCAATGCGGTGTAGTTGCGGCCATCGGGCAGTTGGGCGGTGCCTTGCGTGGTGCGCTGGATGCCGATCCACAAATTCTGGCCGGTGGCCGAGCTGAGCGCATAATGTCCGTCCAGCATGCCATTGCGCAGCACCCAGGCGCTGGTCGGCGCGAACAGCAATGCAACGGCCAGCAGGTTGGTACCCAGTGCACGACCGGCAAGAAAGTAATGCCGTCCCCGCCATGCCGCAGGCAGCAGCAGAACCACCAGCGTAGGCCTCTCAAGCAAGGCCACCCCCGCCAGCATCGACAGCAGCAACAGATGCAGCTTCACTTCCGGCCGGACGATGAGGGAGCCGAGCAACAAGGCCAATGCAAGGAGCATGTCCCACGCGAAGGGATGGACCATGCGGACCTGGTACATCGCAAGGAAGGGACTGATGCCGGTGAGCAGCGCTGCAAGCAACGCCGTTCCGGATGCGTGGGAACGACCGGCGAACAGCACGCGCCCCAAGTGGTATGCCAGCCATGCGGATGCCGTACCGCACACCACCTGGAACACCAGCACACCCATCTCTCCCGCACCGGACCGCAACAGCAATGCCACGATCGCCGGATATACCGGGAACTGGTAGCTCGTGTGCCAGACGCCGAGATGATGATAGCGGAACATGCCTGTTGCAAGCCACTCCTTCGCGATCGTGTGCGCCTCGAAGAGCTCCACCGGGGCAATGAAGAACAGCTTGACCAACGCGGGCAACAGCAGCACAGGTATCAGCACGTTGCGTGCGGTTCGCATGGACAGGGCCTGCATTAGGCGGGCGAAGGTGGGCAAAAGGTCGTGGAGGAGGAATGTGCCGGATATACCGTCAGCACATATGCAGGGGTCGCACAGGACCATGGCGAGGGGACCATTCACACCGACCTGTTCACCGGAAAGGACGGTCCCCCTTCGTTGCAATGCCGATCGGGCCCTTCTTTGCACGAGCGCGCCATGAACAGCGCTTCTTTCCAATGGCCCTCAGCCGTTTTTGGACCGTGATGCTCATCCTCAGCATCGCCTACGTATTGGTGATGCTGGGCACGGGACGGCATTACAGCCTTGGCACCCTCGTGAACGGAACACAGGGTGAGCCCTTGGTGGTGGCCGAGGTGGATAGCACCGTGCTCAGTGGCACACCCTTCCTGGCCCGGTTGCGGGCTGCGGGTGAGGCGGGTATCCAACAGGGCGATAGGCTCTACCGCTTGAACAAGAGCGGTGTGGTCAGCACCAGCGTGGGAAAGCAACCGGCGGACGGGCTCTTTGCCACCTGCCGGAACACCATCACGGACCTGTGGCTGCCGCTGATCGGCTACCTCACCTTCTTCAGTGGATTGATGAACCTGCTGATCGATTCTCGGGCCATGGAGAAGGTGGCGCGCTTCTTGTCACCAGTGTTCCATCGGGTGTTCCCCGAACTGCGTAGCGGCCATCCGGCCTACGGTTTCATGACGCTCAATTTCGCCGCCAACTTCCTTGGCTTGGATAGCGCGGCCACCCCCTTCGGTTTGAAAGCCATGGAGAGCATGCAGGAGGACAACCCCGTCAAGGACCGTGCAACGAACAGCCAGATCATGTTCCTGTGCCTCCATGCCGCCGGACTCACCCTGCTGCCCACCAGCATCATCGGCTACCGGGCAGCCCAGGGCGCAGCCAATCCGGCGGACATCATGGTCCCCACCATCATCACCAGCTTCGCAGGAACGCTGGCCGCGCTGTTCATGGTGGCCGCCAGGCAGCGGATCCGCATCTTCAACCTGCCGGTGATGCTCACGGTGCTGTGCGTGAGCGGCATGATCGGTGGTCTGATGGTTCACATCACAGGTCTGGCGGGCGTGGCCAAGTTCCACTTCACCGACAACCTCAGCAACGGCATGTTGCTCACCATCATCGGGCTCATCGTGGCATACGCCTTCTGGAAGGAGCGATACTTCACCGAGAAGGGCACCAACCTCTTCGACAGTTTCGTACATGGTGCCAGGGATGGCTTCACCACGGCGCTCCGGGTGCTGCCCTACATGGTGGCAATGCTGGCTGCGCTCAGCATCTTCCGCAACAGCGGTCTCATGGACATCGTGATGAGCGGCCTCTCCAGCACACTGGCCCTGGCAGGTGCAAGCAGGGAAGTCATCGACGCCGTCCCGGTTGCGCTCATGCGCCCCTTCAGTGCAGGCGGTTCGAGGGGCTTCATGCTGGACGCCATGAAGACCTACGGTGCCGACAGCGTGCAAGGCATCCTGAGCAGCCTGTTCCAAGGCGCGGCCGAAACCACCTTTTATGTGGTGGCGCTCTACTACGGCAGTGTGAACGTGAAGGACAGCCGCTACACCCTGGGCATCATGTTGCTGGCCGACCTGGTGTGCGTGATCACCGCCGTCATCGTCGTTCGGTTGTACTTCTGAGGGACCTGTCCCGGGCCTTCCACGCTGCATTGGATCGGAACGCCGATCTTCGCGCCCCATGGCCGCCAGCAAGATCGCTCAACGACGTTCGAAGATCCACGGTAACGGTGTGTTCGCCGCAGCCCCCATCAAGAAGGGTGAGGACATCGTGGAGTACAAAGGGAAGATGATCACCCATGCCGAGGCGGACGAGCGCTACCACGGCGACCTGGGCAGTGGGCACACCTTCCTCTTCACCCTCAACGAGGAGTGGATCCTGGACGCCAACCGCAACGGCAATGTGGCGCGCTGGATCAACCACAGCTGCGAACCGAACGCCATTGCCTTCGTACATGGCCACGAGAGCGAGGACCTGAAGAAGGACCGCGTGATCATCGAGGCGCTGCGCGACATCGCGGCGGGCGAAGAGATCACGTATGACTACGGCTTTGAGTTCGATGTGCCATATACCGCGGAACTGAAACAGCTCTGGGCCTGCCGCTGTGGTTCGCCCAAGTGTACCGGCACCATGCTCAAGCCCAGGAAGGGCAAGCGCTGACCGCCGAACACACCGCCAGCACGGACGGCGATCGTGGCTCTGGCACGGGCTTTGCCAAGCCTTGTCGCAATTACTTTTGCCGCCATGAAGAAGACCCTCGCCCTCCTCGCCTTGTTGCTGAGCACCGCGCTCGTTCAAGCGCAGGACGATCCCCGTTCCAAGGCCATCGTGGACAAGCTGATGACCCAGGCCAAGGCATGGACCGCCTTCGAGGCCGACTTCAGCAGCCGCCTGCAGAACACCAAGGACAAGCTGGACGTGAAGCAGGAGGGCAACATGAAGGTGAAGGGCAAGAAGTTCCGCCTGGTGCTGGACAAGAACACCATCATCAACGACGGCACGGTGCTCTACACCTACAACAAGGACGCCAACGAGGTGAGCCTGAACGACCCCAAGGAGATGGACCAGGACCTGGATCCCAGCACCCTCTTCACCCAGTACGAGAAGGGCTTCAAGAGCCAGTTCGTGGAGGAGAAGGCCGACGCTTCGGGTGTGATGACGCAGGTGGTGAAGCTCTTCCCGCTCGATCCCGCCAAGAAGCCCTTCCACACGGTGATCCTGACGGTGGACAAGGCCAAGGGCCAGCCGCGCAGCGTGCAGGTGCTGTACAAGGACGGCAACGTGGTCACCTACTCCATGAAGAAGTTCACCGCGAACCCCGAACTGGCCGATGCGCTGTTCGTCTTCGACAAGGCCAAGTTCCCCGGTGTGGATGTGAATGATATGAGGTGAGCGTCCCGCCAGCCGAACCGGTGACCGCCTGCATGTGTATTTTGCGGTCCACGGTAATTGGGCGCATGAAAGGGCTCCTGATCGCATTCACGTTCCTTGGGGGACCGCTCCTCGCGCAGAAAGGTGGCGGTGCTTTGGTTGACTCCCTGCAGCGCGGAATGCAGGAAGCCTCATCGGACAGTGCGCGTGCCGGTTGGGGTAATGATGTGGGCAAGGCCCTTTTCCCCAGCAGGCCCGATGAAGCGCTGGGATATTGGGAACAGGCCCTCGCGATGATCGATGCCAGAGGGAACTCACCCATTGCATCAACGGACCGCTTGAGGGGAGAATTGCTGAACAACATCGCCGCAGCAGAGGAACGGCTGGGGAACAGGTCGAAGGCCCTCCTACGATACCGGGAGGCCATTGCCGTTCGATCACGGTCGGGTGACCGACAGGGCCTGGGACAAAGCCTGATGAACCTTGCTGTTTTTCAACGCAAGCAAGGTGACACGGACGGTGCGCTCCAAGGCAACCTGCGTGCCTTGGGTATCGCACGGGAGGTGGGAGATATCGGATTGGAGGCAAGTTGCCTCATGAACATCGCGCTCCTGTATCAATACCTGGAACTCGAGGAAGAGGCCACCAGGTACTATCAACAGGCCGAACCGCTGGCCAAGCGGTTGAACGACCCGGGGTTGATGTCACGCCTCCTCAATGGCCGGGGTGGTCTTTACCAGCGCACAGGGCGCCACGACGAAGCCCTGCACTGCTTCATTGAGGCCCTCCAAATACGCAGATCGGCCAACGATCGCTCCGGCATGGCGACGACATTCTCCAACATCGCCGATATCCAGGCCAGAAGAGGAGCGACCGACGATGCCATCGCGTACCTCGACAGCTGCATCCGACTGCGGGAAGGGATCGGGGACAGATCGGGGCTCGTGAGCGCTTACGCACGCCGTGCAGGCATCGGACTTTCCACCGGCAGGTCCGGCGAGTCGCTCCAATGGGCCAGGAAAGCGGCGACCATGGCATCCACCTCGGGTACCCTGAACGACCGTATCACGGCCACAAGGATCCTGAGCGAGGCACTGGCCGCCAATGGCGAACACCAGCTGGCCTTGGGCGCATGGCGCGACCACATGGCCGCCCGCGATTCCTTTGACCGGAATGAACGGGCGGAGGACCTCCTGCGCGAGGATTTCCGCATCAGCTTTGAGCGCCTTCGCGTGGCCGACAGCGTGCAGCTTGAACAGGAGCGGTCCATGGCACAGGTGCGCATTGAAGAGGCGGAGGCCAGGTCCCTCTGGCAATGGGTGGCACTGGCGCTCTTCGCCGCCCTCGTGGTGGCCCTCTTGGTGCTGCTGCGGGCCACCAGCAGGAACGAGCGAAGGTCCGAAGCGCTTCTCCTGAACATCCTGCCGACATCCGTGGCACAGGAACTCAAGCGAACAGGCCGGTCCAGAGCGGTGCGGTTCGACGACGTCACGGTCCTCTTCGCCGATATCGTGGGGTTCACCGCGCTCAGCGAGCGGATGAGCCCAGAGGACCTCGTACACCTGGTCGATGATTGTTTCGGGCAGTTCGACCAGGTCATGGACGAATGTGGGATGGAGAAGATCAAGACCATCGGTGATGCCTACATGGCTGTGAGCGGATTGCCCGGCCAACGACCGGACCACGCTCTCATCGGCTCCCGCGCGGCTGTTCGAATGCTTGCGATCACCGCTGGCATGCGTGATCGCGGCATTGAATTGCACATCCGTGTAGGGATGCACAGCGGTCCCGTGGTTGCAGGCATCGTAGGAAAAAGGAAATTCCAATACGACGTATGGGGGGACACCGTGAACACAGCCTCCCGGCTGCAGGAGTGCAGTGAACCGGATCGCATCAACGTTTCCAGCGCCACCCGTGAGCGGATCGGCCGGCGTGCAGAGTTCCAGGATAGAGGTGAACTATCCGTTAAGGGGAAGGCTCCCATGCGCATGTATTACCTGCAACGGCTGGTGGAGGGCGACGATGCCAGCAGCGGGGAATGAACAGCCTGCCGCCTGATAACTACCGCCGGCCCGATGCAGATACAGGGGATACCGACCCGCAAGGGGCTACCTTTGTACCACATCGAAGACCGAACGCCTTAGATGATCGTCCAGGACCCCCATCGAGTGCCGCTGAGCCCGGCACAGAAAGCGCGCAGGATCAACCTCGACCCGGACCTGTACGGCACGTTCGCGGAGATCGGTGCAGGCCAGGAGACGGTGCGCCACTTCTTCCGCGCCGGCGCTGCCTCGCAGACCATCGCAAAGGCGATGAGCGCGTACGACAAGGACTTCAGCAACGCCATTTACGGTCCTGAACCCGGGAACCGCTTCGTGTGCGAAAGCCGCCTGAAGAACATGCTGCGGCATGAATATGGGCTCATCACCGACCGCCTCTCCCGCAAGGACCACCCCACCAAGAAGTTCTTCACCTTCGCCAATACCGTCGCCACAAGCACCTTCGACAAACCGCATAGCGGCCACGGCTGGATCGGTGTGCGGTTCCAGACATCGCCGGAAGAGCCCACCAGCGATGTGATCCTGCACGTTCGCCTGCACGACCCCGACATGAGCCTCCAGCAGGAGTCCATCGGCGTGCTCGGTGTCAACCTCATCCATGCATGCATGTTCCTGCACAAGGACCCCAATGAGGTGATGACCGCGCTTTACGACAACGTAAGCCGCCATGTGCTTGAGATCGACATGATACAGATGAACGGGCCGGCCTTCGCACAGGTGGACAACCGCCTTCTCAGCCTGCAGCTGGTGAAACGGGGATACACCGATGCCGTACTGTTCGGCCCGGACGGCCAGAACCTGCAGGCCAGCGAGAAGCTGTACAAGAAGAACATCCTCGCCATCCGTGGAAGTTTCCGCCCGGTGACGAAGGTGAACATCGACATGATCATGAACGGCTACAACATGTTCATCAAGGAACAGCGTGTGGACCGTCAGAACCTGCAGGTGCTCTTCGAGATCACGCTCAACAACCTCAAGAGCGATACGGGTGATGTGGACGAGAAGGATTTCATTGACCG
>CAZLGY010000012.1:0-36973 GCA_964559165.1 uncultured Chryseobacterium sp. | reverse complement strand
CTGCGGATGAGGATCACGTTTCCTTATCCTTCAACACGTAACAACCATGACCACCAAGCTCACCCTTTTGGTACCGCCGAAGTTCAAGCGCACGGCGGCCATGCTCAGCCGCAGGCGGAAGAAGAGCATCAGCGCCCTGTTCGTGGAGTTCGTGGAGCGCGAGGCCAAGCGGGAGAAGGACCCCTTCGAGACCTTGGAGGCGCTGTGGAAGGATAATCCGGTCACTGCTGAAGAGCTGCGCGAGAAGGCATGGAAACGACCCTGATCGATACCAGCGTGCTGATCGGCCGCTTCTGGCGTGAGCAAAGGGCCATGACGGCACTGGAACGCTCGGAGGGCAGCAGTTACGTGCTCTATGATGCGATCGTCGCGGAAGTGCTTGCGGTACCCGGACGAAGGCTGAATACAGCGCGACGAAAAAGGAGCTGCTCTCCAAGTTCCACGTGCTGCCCTTCACCATGGAGGTTTCGGTCTGCTTCCGCAAGATCCTGGACCAGGTGACCATCAGACGGGACATCCACTTCACCGATCAGCTGATCGCAGCCACGGCCATTGCCCACAACGTGCCTCTGCTAACCCTGAATACAGAGCATTTCAGGGATATCGACGGGCTGACCTTGGCGTGATGATCGGCCGTATCGCCAAGCCGGACAAGATCCAGCTCGTGAGCGCCTGCACCAGACCGCCACCTTCAGGCCCAAGGGGCTGTGGGGACGCGTCTCTTGGCATGGCGTGGCACCCTTGCACGCCGTGGTTTTCGGCGGCATGGCCCGGGCACTGGTGAAATGAGGGTACCCCAGGACGCCCCATGGCACCTTCGACAAGGAGCGTGTCGTAAGGCTGGCCGATGGCCATGTCCAAGCCGTCGGGCCCATTGCAAACGAATGGCGGGGCACCTCGCGATGCCCCGCCCCCGCTGCCTGCGCGCAGGCTTCAGTCGATCCGGATCTCACGTGCCTTGTTCTCGGCCAGGCCCTTGGTCTTTTTCAACGTGAGCGTGAGCACACCATCGGAGAAGCGTGCCTTCAGGCTATCCGCGTCAGTGTTCTCGGGCAGCACGAACGAACGGTGGAAGGACGCATAGCTGAACTCCTTGCGTGTATAGCCCTTCCGGTCCTCCTCCTGTTCGTTCCTGCGCTCACTGGAGATCGCCAGCACGCCCTCCTTCACGGATACCTTGAGATCCTCCTTCCGGTAACCGGGAGCCGCCAGTTCGATGGTGAAATGGTCGGAGTTGTCCTGGATGTTGACCGCAGGGAGTTTCAGGTCGCGCAGGAGCGGACGGTCGAACATGCGCGGAGAGAGCAGGCCGGCATCATCCATGAAGGCTTCCGGGAAACCGAAGGCATCATCATCGAAGAACCGGGACAACATCGATCGGCGGGTGGGAACGAGGGTTGACATGATGGTATGGTGTTTGGTTTGACCATGGGCAAAGTGAGTCCATCGGGCAGCCTGCGAACATGATATCCGTCGATCGTGGAACTGATCCTTCTCATGGTCACGGATATGACCTTCACGCATGACCTGCGTCACCTTCGCAGGGGCCGGACACCGGTACCTTTCGGCAACAAGGTCACCATGACGAAGGAACCCCTCCCCCAGTTTCCCCAGCGCGAAGAACCCACACGGGTGCCCAACCAGCCGCCGGTGATCCCACGGCCCACGGAACCCCGCATCGATCCACGGACACCGCCGGTGCGCACCCCATCCGAACCGCCCACACGTCCGCGGCCTGGGAACCCGGAGATCGGCTGAGCAGACCCCTGCGACCGACAAACACATGCTCCGCACGGTGCACGCCACATAAGACCAGCACATACGTTGCCCGGGCAGCGCGCCGGCAGCAGTATTACGCGTCTGCCTCGTTACGGAAACCCCACCAGGACGTGGCATCCATGACAACGATCATTGGCAGGAGGCGGAGCCTGTGTCCATCTTCATTCCATGGACCCTGCAATTTCCCTGCCCCTCCCTGTTCTGCCTGACCGCACGGAAGCGGACGGGATGGTGACCATCACGTTCGAGTTTCCGGCACCCGGATACCGTGTGATCGTGGAGTGGCGGGATGGTGCGGGTGACCTGCATTGCGAAGTGCTCCCACCCGAACGCAGCAAGGCATGGGTCATCGGCAGTGCGGAAGCCGATCGATGACGGCACCCGCAAGAAAGGGCGTGCGGAGCACCCGGGGGGGCGCTCCGCACGCTCCGGTGCCTGTCCATCAGAACTCCATCGTACGCTGATGGCGCGTTGGCACCAGGCGCCTGCTATGGACCACGGCCAGGCTACCCCCACCCGGCTCTACGGAAATGGTCGCCACAGGACCTGCATAAGTCTGTCCTCCCATGGTGCGCACAGGGTCCAGGACCACCGCGAAGCTGATGGCGTGCTCCATGTGCGTACCTGCCACCGCCCCGCGGGTATCCACCAGCACCTCCTTGGTCTGGTAACCGTCGCGCTCGAAGCGCACGGTAGCCTCGGCGCCAGCAGGCAATCCAATGGTGAACCGACCGTTCCGGGAGACCCGTGTATACTCCACACTGCCACCCACCTCCACCTCCACGACGACCTCGTCCATCCGAAGGTCATCCACATGCAGCCATCCGGTAAGGACAACGGCGGAGGCGGTGCGGCCATCGGCAGCGAATGCGGCACGGAACGGCGCCATGCAGACAAGCAAAAGGGCCCACAACATGAAAGGGCGATGGAAGGTGTTCATGATGACCATGGCTGACGGGTGTTGATGATGGTGGATACGCACCGGCGGTCAAGGGGTTCCACGCCGGGCATGCGGTTTCGACGGACCGCGTCGTATGATCGAGGAACGTGGCGGCATCCTGCCCGGGAATGGGTTCAGCACGGTCATGATAGCAGGCGGAAAGACGCAGGATGGTGCGGTCGTGGTCATCACAGATAAGGTTGAACAGGTGGATGGGGCCATCGCGCTGCGCGCCCGGATCGGCTCCTTCCGCAGGGTCTTCCAGGTGCCCCGGGATCGTGGGATCGATCGTGCAAAAGATGCGCTCACACGGTGGTTTTCGCATGATCCACCCGCCTACTTTGCGAGCCGTTAAACGACCGTTCACCACCGCCATGACATTCAACGCGCAGATCGATCACCTCACCGTGGCGCTTCGCGGCACCCGCGCACGACTGCTCGCACCCATCAACCCAGAGCAAGGCCAGTTACCCCGTGACCCGTCCATCTTCGTGGAGGACGTGCTTCAGTATGTGATGGACGAGTGGGGAAGCGACCTCCGGTCCAGTGGGCACATCCTGGAGGAGGATGGAGCTTGGAGCCACCGGAACGACCATTACCCGAGTTACGTGCTCCGCATGGCCGGTGGCGACCTTGCCCAGATCCACTTCTCGGGCACCTACCCACAGGCGCTGCACATGAGCGTGAGCAAGGGCTTCCGCAATGGTGTTCAATTCAGTGATGCACGCATGGTGCAATTCGAGCTGCCCATCACCATGGATGCGAACAAACTCCTGCTGAGCATCCTGGGAGGATTGAATGACCTGACGGTCTGATCCCGTCCGTATGCGTACCCTGTACATCTGCAGGCATGCCAAAAGCGACCGCGGGCCGGGGTATGCCAACGACCACGACCGGCCATTGAACGAGCGTGGTCTTCGCAATGCGCCCTTCATGGCCCGTCTTTTCGCAGAGCGCGGTGAGCCTGTGGACCTGTTGCTTTCGAGCACGGCCGAACGTGCACGGTCCACGGCATCGTTCCATGCCGCACAGTTGGGCATCCCTGCTTCGGACATCGTGTTGCGCTCCGAACTATACCACGCCTCCGTACAGGATATCATGACCGTGCTGCAAGCCCTCCCCGCCGGGCAGGCGCGTGTGATGCTGTTCGGCCATGAACCCGGGCTCAGCCGCCTGGTGGAGTACCTGACGAATGATGGTCCCGGCGACCTGCCCACGGGAAGCATCGTACGGGTCGACCTGCATGTGAACGACTGGTCGGCCGCGTCGCGCGGCACCGGGACGGTGGCGTGGTGGGATCATCCCAAACGCCATCCCGGGCAGGACGGGGCCTGAACACGGCATCAACGGCGCACACCTTGGGGTGGGGTGCATGCGCGGGACAGCATCTGTGCGTGCCTTGCCACGTTGGTCACCTTACACACGCCTGGGTGAAGCAGCCGATCCGGGTGCCGCTTGCCCCGCTCCCGGAACCAAGTATCACACGCGCACAAGCCAGCCGAACTTGTCATCCAGCCGGCCACGCCGTATGCCGTCAAGTACCTCGCCGATCCGTCCGGATATACGACGCTCGCTGATGGCGGGCAGTTCGAACACCTCGTCACCGTAGGCGATGGAGGTGATCTGCGCGATGGTGGCAGCGGTACCGGCGCCGAAGGCGGAGACCAGGGTGCCATTGCGTGCCGCGTCAACGATCTCCTCCACGGTCACCTTCCGTTCCTCCACCTCGAACCCTTCGTCCTGCGCGATGCGCAGGATGCTGTCGCGGGTGACACCACGAAGGATGGTACCATCCAATGCCGGCGTCAGCAGCCTGCCGCCAACATTGAAGAACACGTTCATGGTGCCGCTTTCCTCTATGTACTTGTGAGTAAGCCCATCGGTCCAAACCAATTGATGGTAACCGGCATCCTGTCCGAGCTTGGCGGGATAAAGCCCCCCGGCATAGTTGCCACCGCACTTGGCCTCGCCCGTGCCACCCGGGAACGCCCTGCTGTAGGTGGTCTCGATCTTCACGCGCACCGGCTCGGAGTAATACCCCCTCACCGGGCAGGTGAAAATGATGAAGCGGTAGGTATCGCTCGGCTTCACGCCGATGTACTCATCGCTGGCGAACATGAACGGACGTATGTACAAGGCCGCGTCCTCACCGTCCGGGATCCAATTGCGGTCGATGTCGACCAAGGTGGTGAGCGCTTCAAGGAAGAGGGCCTCGGGTATCTGGGGCATGCACATGCGGTGCGCACTGTGCTGCATGCGTGCGATGTTATCCTTGGGCCGGAAGAGGCTCACACCGCCATCCGCGGTCCGATAGGCCTTGAGCCCTTCGAAAATGGTCTGGCTGTAGTGGAGCACCAGGGCGGCCGGGCTCATGTGAAGGTCTGCGAACGGGGTGATACGTGGCTCCTGCCACGCACCCCCGACATGGTCCATGACGAACATGTGATCACTGAAGACCCGCCCGAATTTGACGTTCTGCAGGTCAGTGGACGGAAGTCGGGAGTTGGTGGTGCGCTCGATCGCTATCTTTTGCCCGGTGGTGATCATCACGGTCTGTCGCTTTACTGGGATCGGGTACGAAGGTAACCCGAAGCCTTCTGGTGCCGGCCCAAGGTAATGCCGTCCACCTTACCACGACGTTACACTCCACATGCACGACACCATCCGTACGGTCCTGCAGCGGTATTGGGGCTACCGTGAGTTCCGGCCCACCCAGGAGGAGATCATCCAGCGCGTGATGAGCGGCGAGGACGTATTGGCCCTGCTTCCGACAGGCGGCGGCAAGAGCCTCTGTTACCAGGTGCCGGCCCTTGCCATGGGCCGCCTCTGCCTGGTGGTCTCGCCGCTCATCTCCCTCATGAAGGACCAGGTGCAACGGTTGCGCAGCCTCGGTATCGAAGCACGGTCCATAAGTGCCGACATGCGCAGGGAGGAGATCGAGAATGTCCTGGAACGCGCTGCATGCGGCAAACTGGCCTTCCTTTACGTAAGCCCCGAACGGTTGTCGACCGGACCGTTCCTTGGCCGCCTTGACAGGATGGCCATCGGCCTCATCGCCGTGGATGAAGCCCACTGCATCTCACAATGGGGACACGACTTCAGGCCCGCCTACCGACGGATCAAGGAGGTGCGCGCGCGGCTTGCCGGCGTACCCGTATTGGCACTTACGGCCAGTGCCACCGGGGAGGTGGCTGCGGATATCATGCACGAACTGTTGTTCAGCACCGACCAGCTCATTCGCGGTGCGTTCGCACGTCCTGAACTGAGCCTTTGGGTGAGCCATGGCGAGGATGTGATGGGCCGCCTGCTCCGCATCATGCAGCATGTGCCGGGCACCTCGATCGTCTATGTCCGCGATCGGAAGGAGACGATGCGCATCGCACGGTTCCTGGGAACCCACGGTGTTCAGGCACATGCCTACCATGCCGGCATGGACCACTCGTTGCGTGACCGCATCCAACAGCAATGGACGGAGGGCACCATCCGGTGCGCCGTGGCGACCAACGCGTTCGGCATGGGCATCGACAAGGCCGATGTGCGCAGCGTGGTGCACTTGGAACCACCACCGGACCTCGAGAGCTATTACCAGGAGGCCGGGAGGGCAGGGCGTGATGGCAGGCGTTCCCAGGCCTTTCTGCTCCTTGCGCCCGGCTATGAGGACCGCGCGCTTGAAAAAGCCGCATCGGGCTTCCCCCAGCTGGCAGAGGTCCGACGCACATACCAGGCCTTCGCCGACCTGCATCGCATCGCGATGGGCGCCGGGCAGGGGGAGAGCTACGCACTGGACCTTGGCGTGCTGGCGCAACAGGCAGGCCTGTCGGCCAACACCGTTCACTCCGTACTGAAGACCCTCGAACTGGATGGCCGCATCGCACTTTCAGAAGGTGTGCACGTGCCCTCGCGCGTGTTCATTACAACTGATGCAAGCACCATCCATCATCACCGTGTGCTACATGAGCGGGACGGGCAATTGCTGGAGGCGCTCCTGCGGCTTTACGGAGGATTGTACGAAGAAGCCGTGAACATCGACGAGGCGCGCATCGGCCGCTTGATCGGAAGGACCGCCCAGGAGGTGACGAAGCAACTGCAGCAACTGGAACGACTGGGACTGCTCATCTACCGGCAACGGACCAACGAGCCGCTCGTGACGCTGCTTGTTCCACGCAGCGATGCCATGGAACTCCGTCCCGAACCCGCCGCGTTGGAGGACCGGAGGCAACGCGCGTTGAAGCGCTGCACCGCCATGCTCGCGTACTGCGCGGATGAAGGATGCAGGGCCCAGCATGTCATGCGCTATTTCGGCGCGGATGCGGGATCACCATGTGGATCCTGCGACCGCTGCAAGGCACGCGAACGCTTGCATCATGCACTGCGGCCAACGGAGGATCGGACCGACCCGTTTCCAAGGAACCTGCGCTGGGATCTCGACAACGAGGAGGAACACTGACACCCTCGTGAGCGGCCTCCTTTCCATCGGGTTGCGCATCTTTCGACCCTGCACAGCCCAAGCATGACATCCCCCCCCCACCCCCAACGCATCGTTTTCCTTGGCACACCACGTTTCGCGGCATGCACACTGGATGCGCTTGTGGATGCCGGCATGAACGTGGTGGGCGTCGTAACCGCACCGGACAGACCGGCGGGCCGCGGCCTTGCAATGAAAAGTCCCGAGGTGAAATTGCGTGCACTCGAACTCGGTCTTCCCGTGCTGCAAACAGAACGCCTGAAGGATCCGGCATTCCTCGAACAACTCCGCGCACTGAAGGCCGACGTCCAGGTGGTCGTTGCGTTCAGGATGTTGCCCGAAGTGGTATGGAACGCTCCTCCGCTGGGCACCATCAATCTGCATGCCTCACTCCTTCCACAATACCGTGGTGCTGCGCCCATCAACTGGGCCATCATCAATGGCGCATCGGAAAGCGGCATCACCACGTTCAGGCTGCAACATGCGATCGATACGGGTGATGTGCTCCTGCAGGAAAGGATGTCCATCGGACCGGAGGAAACGGCCGGCGAGCTGCATGACCGGATGATGCAGCGCGGTGCACGGTTGATGGTCAATACTCTAAAGGGCCTCTTCGATGGAACGCTTGTTGCGCAACCACAGGTGGAGGTGGCCGTGATGCACCACGCACCGAAGCTCTCCACCGCCATGGGACGCATGGACCCGCGCATGGCCTGTGCACGTGTACACGACCTGGTGCGTGGCCTGGCGCCTCACCCCGGTGCATGGTGCATGTGGGCAGCAGCCGGCAGGCCATCGATGCTGATGAAGGTCTACCGGACACGTCGAACTGCAATGCGGGATCCAGCCCCGGCAGGCACGGTGCACGCCGATGGTGCCGCTCTTTTGCTGCGCTGCATGGATGGGTGGATCGAACTGCTCGAGGTGCAACCGGAAGGAAGACGACGCATGAGCGCTTCCGAATTCATGCGCGGAATGCAGAGCAGGGAGGGCATCCGCGTGGAATGTGATTGAACGTGCCGGGCCCGCCACACCCGCATCGGCCATGCAGGTGTTCTCCGAAACCCTTGATGGCTGGGCGATACAGGCGCACTTATGAACAAACCGCCTGTTTTTTCAACATTATCCGGACATCGGTCGTGAAAGCCTTGACAACATTGGATGCGCGGATACTTTTGTCAGCGAGTTCACTAACACTAACCAACTCAAACACTTACTTCAATGGGCTTGAACAAAGCTGAACTGATCGAGTCGATGGCTGCTGAAGCCAAGATCTCCAAGGCTGATGCGAAGCGTGCTCTGGACGCTTTCGTGACCAGCACCACCAAGGCGCTGAAGAAGGGTGATCGCGTGGCCCTCGTTGGCTTCGGCACCTTCTCCATCACCAAGCGCGCAGCCCGCAAAGGCCGCAACCCCCAGACCGGCAAGGAGATCAAGATCGCTGCCAAGAAGGTGGTGAAGTTCAAGGCGGGTGCAGACCTGCAGAGCAAGGTGAAGTGATCCACTTCATCCAACGGGAAAAGTCCTCCACCTTGGTGGGGGACTTTTTTCATTCCACCCAGTCGGACCATCATGGAGAACAGCATCCTCTACGACAAGCTATCTGCGTTCGTATCCGATCATAAACGCGCGCTCTTCGATCGCATCGCACCTGAACGAACCCGGCACATCACCGTTGTGCTGGAGGACATCTACCAGGCCCACAACGCCAGTGCAGTTGTCCGCACAGCCGAGCTGCTCGGCATCCAGGACCTGCACATCATTGAGAACCGCAACAAGTACACCGTGAACCCGGAGGTGACGCTTGGATCCTCCAAGTGGGTGGACATGCATCGCTACCGGACCGGCGCCGATAACACCATGGCATGCATCCAACGGCTCAAGGCAGAAGGCAAGCGCATCGTGGTCACCTCACCACGCGCTGATGGTACCACACCAGCGACCATCCCCCTGGACCGGCCACTTGCCTTCTGCTTCGGCACCGAACTCACAGGTGCAAGTGACCAACTGCTTGCGCACGCGGACCTGCACCTTCGGATACCCATGTACGGGTTCACGGAGAGCTACAACATATCGGTCTCCGCAGCCATCGTGCTTTACACGGTGATGGAACGATTGCGCACCAGCGCGGTGGATTGGCGCCTGGACGCCGATGCACAACTCGCCCTCAAGTTGGATTGGGCCCGCAAGGTGGTGCACAGTGCGGCGCACCTCGAGAAGCACTTCCGGCGAACGGAAGACCCGACATCATCAGCTTGATCGACCCGCAACCAAAGCTCCTGTGTTGAATACGATCGGCGATGACCGATCGATCGCAACGCATGTGCCATGCCCGGTGAACGCAGTGGTGCAGACCGTCCGGGGACACGTGTGACCGATGATCATGATGAGATGCATGGCGTTGCGGCTTCACCGGAGGGCGGCCATCCTCGTTGCAAGCGGCCGTGTTGTTCGCACAGCGATGAACAGGTGGGGGACCATGCATCACTGCGTTTTCTTATGATCAGTGTGCGGTACAATTCGCCTCACGCATCTGCACATCGACCGCTCCTCCATCACATAGCATCGTGCAGGACCGGTCCGCATGATCCGCGCAATGGAAGAGCACGTACCCGACATGATGCATCGCTTGCTCATCAGCGGAGCATTGTGTCTGCAGCTTCGATCCTTCGATGCACAGTGACGCTTGTCGTGCGATCATCGGTTCGCAGCAACCGGTCACCGACACGGAGCGTGCCCAGGCGATCGCTCGCATGCAGCATGGGATGGAGCCTTCTGTGAAAGGAGCGCGCTGATATGCGCAGCGTGATGAGCGTGCCCTCCGCAATGATGCGCATGAGCGAACAGCGTGGACATTGCGCCAGGCTTGTGGCGGCGCATGCATGTTGATCACATCGTCGTGGGTCGCTCGGGTGATGGCGTGAAGGTGTCACACGGATATTGACACGCACCGGTTGACAAATGCAACGCACACTTCGTTCATCGGGACACTGCGACCAGATACTTTTGGATCAAACCCAAAACACTCCAAACAATGGGCAAAGGTGATATGAAGACCAAGAAAGGAAAGCGCACCGCTGGTAGCACTGGCAAGGCTCGTCCCGCCAAGCGCGTAGCCGCTGCGAAGAAGGCTGCCGCCAAGAAGGCCGCTCCCAAGAAGGCTGCCGCCAAGAAGGCTGCTCCCAAGAAGGCTGCCGCCAAGAAGGCTGCTCCGAAGAAGGCTGCTGCTCCCAAGAAGGCCGCTGCCCCCAAGAAGGCTGCCGCCAAGAAGGCTGCTCCCAAGAAGAAGTAAGGAGCATCTCCCTACAGAAGCAAAGACCCCCCGGATCCCGGGGGGTCTTCTGCTTTCCACCGCATCGGACCGTTCATCCACCTGTGGACCTGTCCTCACTTCATGGCTGCAACCGCATCCGCATCCAGGTCCCGTCATTCATATGCTCGTACACCAACCGGTCGTGCATGCGACTTTCACGCCCCTGCCAGAATTCAATGCGCACAGGACGCACGCGGTAACCTCCCCAATGCAGGGGACGCGGTACATCGCCATCAGCGAATCGTTCCTTCCATCGCACGTATCGCTGTTCGAGCTGCTCACGGCTGTCAACGATCCTGCTCTGATCGCTGCTCCAGGCACCGATGCGGCTCTCCAACGGACGCGTTGCGAAGTAGGCGTCGGACTCCGTCGCGCTGACCTGCTCCACCCGCCCCTCTATCCGCACCTGGCGTTCATGCTCACCCCAATAGAAGAGGAGCGCCGCACGCGGATCACGCTCCATGTCCATCGATTTACGGCTGTTGTAGTTCGTGTAGAAAACGAATCCATTCGTATCGAATGATCGCAACAGCACCATGCGGGAACTGATCGTGTGGCTGCCCATGGTCGACAGGCTCATCGCATGTGGTTCATGGAGGCCGTCGCCCTCGGCATCCTTCAACCAGGCTCCGAACAGGACGATGGGGTCATCGCCGGCCTGCTCTTCAAGGAGGCTTCCTTTCCTGTAGTCCATGCGTTCGTGTACATGCCTCGTTCCGCTCATCGTCTTGGTTTCGTTGGTGCCGACGAAAGTACTGAGGCGTGGAGGAACGGCCCGCTGTCTTCAGCATCGCCACATGGCCGTGTAACTTGCGTCGCATGAGCGGCGACCTGCTTGACCTCGATCCGGTCAACATACTTCCTCCCGAACGGGGGCGTTTGCTGGTGAGCGGCCCCTTCCTATCCGACCCGTACTTCAGGCGGACCGTGGTGTTGTTGTGCGCGCATGATGAGGATGGATCGTTCGGCTTCGTGCTGAACCGGATCATGGATACGAGGGTGAACGAGCTCGTGCCGGACATGCCCCGCATCCATGAACGGGTAAGCATGGGCGGCCCGGTGAACGGGGACAACCTCTACTTCATCCATACCCTTGGCATGCATCTGAAAGGCAGCACGCAGGTCGTGGATGATGTACATGCTGGCGGCGACCATGCGCAACTGCGCGATCTTCTTGCCGCCGACCCCAAGCTCATCCGGCATGTACGCTTCTTCATCGGCTACGCCGGATGGGAAGCCGGACAACTTGAACGCGAGATCGCAGAGCGGTCATGGTTCGTTACACCGGGTGTCAAACAGGTGATCATGTCGGGGAACGGAGATCGGCTTTGGGGCGATACCCTGCGTAGCATGGGCCAGGCGTTCGCGCCGCTCGCGAATTTCCCGGACGACCCGGCGCTCAACTGATGGTGCGCACAAGCAGGCCCATCAACTGCCCTGCCATCCGGTGCATGTAGCGCTTGGTCCGGTATCCCGAAACCCATTGAACACCCCTGACGGCATTGGTAAAGAACAACTCGTCGGCCGCAAGCAGGTTCTGTGGGTTCAGTGAGCACTCATACACCTTGATGCCATTGGACAGCGCGATATTGATGATCTGCGCGCGCATCACACCACCAAGGCATCCATCGGAGAGTGACGGCGTGTAAAGAACGCCATTGCTTACGATGAACAGGTTGCCACTGCTGCTCTCGATGATGTTGCCGCGTTCATTCTGCAGCAGGCAGTCATCGAGACCGCGCTGCTGGCTCCAGAGCGCTGCCATGATGTAATACTGGCAGTTCATGGTCTTGTGTCGGGACAGCTCGTTGATCGGTTTGCGCATCTCGGGCCAAATGTCCACCATCAATCCCTGCTCGTTCAGCGTGTAGGTCGCATCCGCCAATGGTGCCATCTCCAACGTATATGCACCGGCATTGCTGGCCGGCCGGTATTGGCCACCGCCACTGCGATACAGCGTGAGCCTGCACCTGCCGGATGTGATCCCCGTCCGCTCGACAAGCTCCTTGATGCGCCGCTCGGCGCCCACGCGATCAAGGGTTGGCGGAAGCTCGATGCGCAACACCCCCGCTCCGGTGACCAGGCGGGCCCAATGATGATCCAGGAAACATGGATCGCCGTTGATGATGCGGATGGTCTCGAACAAGCCGTCCCCGAAATGGTACGCACGGTTGTCCGTGGATAGCACCGGGCCATCGGCCGGAAGCCATGACCCGTTATGATCGATCCAGTTCTTCATGGTTCTTCGAGAATGTGGTTCACCGCGGTACGAAGGTCGCTGTTGGCATCCACCAGCAGGCCCCGAACGCCGGCGCTCCGTGCAGCCTCCATGTCGCGTTCGCGGTCGCCGATGAACCATGCATCCGCTGCGGCCATTCCGGTCCGGGCCAGTGCACGTTCAACCAACAGGCTCCCCGGTTTGCGGCAAAGGCAAAGACCCTTGCTGGGATGGTGCGGGCAATAAAGCACTTCATCCAGATGCACACCGTTCACCGCGAGGTGATGACGAAGCATGCCATGCAATGTCCGGACCTCCTCGTGACCATAGAGGCCAAGGCCAATACCGCTCTGGTTGGTGATCACGGCGAACCGGTATCCCGCGGCGGACGCCTTGAGGAGAGCAGGCACAACACCCGGGAGGATCTCAAAGTCAGCGGGCTCCCAGGTATGCATGCCACGCTCACGGTTCAGTACACCGTCGCGGTCCAGGAGGAGCAACGATCGCTTCGCGCTCATGGCATCAGGAAGTTCTGCAGCGATCCGAAATGAAAGAGCGCCTGCGGCTCCAACAATGCTGTATATGCGACACCGAAGAGGGCTCCATGCAGGTGTGCATCATGGGCTACCCCGTCCCCGCCCCTTCGATCCATCGCCCAGGAATAGACCAGGTAGAGCGCACCGAACACCACGGCAGGCAGATCGACAGGCACTAAGAGGATGCGCAAGGGCGCCATTGGAAGCAGGAGGATCACGGCGAACGTTACCGCGGAAACGGCACCACTGGCGCCGACCGAACGATAGCCCGAACGTGAAGCGTGCTTGAAATAGGCCGGCATCGCACCCACGAACGCACCACCGAGGTACAGGCCACCGAAGGTGAGCCAGACAGGCAGCGGGGACAGGCGCTCGAACAGGAATTCCACGTTCGCACCAAAGACATGAAGCACGAACATATTGACCGCAAGGTGGGGCAGGTCCGCGTGGACCAGCGCATGGGTGAGGGAGCGATACCATTCCCTGTGAACGCGAACCCTGTAAGGGTCGAACAACAACCGCTCGAACAGCCGGCCATCACTGAACGCTGCAAGCGAGGCAAGCACGGTCGCAGCCAGGATGAACAGGCTGATGGAGGTATTCATGGAAGGCACTCCCCCGCGAAAGTAGGGCAACCACCAGGAAACAGGGACCGTTTGGACCGCATCAACATGCGTGCATCGTGCCATTGGGTGGTATGCGGCGAATGCGCACGATGCGCTCCGGTCGTGTTCCACTTCCACCGTCCACATCGCACGCCGCCATCCCGAACGGTGACCGTCATCGCCCGCTCACCTTGGGTATGACCGCAGGCCACCTAATGGGTATGATCGCGCGCAATGCGCCAGCCCTGGTGCTGTCGCACCCACAACAGTGAGAAACCTCCGGCGAGCGTGTCACCTGTACGGGCCAGTTGCCATGCACCTGTTACCCAGGCATGGTCGGCACCTGCGGGTATCACCTCCCCCACATCGAAAGCGAGGTCCCCCATGGCGGACGCGTCCGGATAACTACGCTTGTAGTTGGCTGTCACAGCATCACGCCCACAGGTCCTTCCCCGGGGGCTGAGGAAGCAGACCGTATCGGCATAGCCTCGCATGAACCCATCGATGTCAGCATTGTCCCAGGCCAGCTCCTGGTCCGCCATCACTGCACGTATGGCGAGCTCATCAGCCTTGGTGAAGGCCAGCTCAGGCATAGAATGGCTGCATGCCAGGAACAACAATGGCAAGGGCACCAGGAACTTCATGGGTCCAAAGATGCGAACCCGGCGGAAAGCGCATGAATGTTGACACGTTGTTCACCCCCCCAAACGCGAAGCCCCCCAAATTGCTTGGAGGGCTTGCTGCTCTAAGAGTAGCGCGGGGGAGACTTGAACTCCCGACCTCAGGATTATGAATCATGCGCTCTAACCAGCTGAGCTACCGCGCCGTGCCCGTCAGGTTGCCCGAACGGGCGGCAAATATAGCCAAGTGCAACACATCCAAAGAGGCCCCTACCACTTGCATGGTATCTGCCTTTCCCTATCTTGGCACCTGACCAACAGTGACCATGGCCACCAAACGTAAACCCGCAACCAAAGGCACGCGGAAAGCAGCGAAGGGCCCGGTGGCGAAAAAGACCATGGGCCCGAAGAAGGCAAGCCAACGGACAACATCCGGCGCCAACAAGGCTGCAGTGAAAGGGCGTTCGACGGCCAAAAAGGCGGTAGCAACCCCAACCAAGCGAGCCACTACAGTGACCAAGGCCCGGGGGAGCGCACCCTCCAAGGCCAGTGCGAAGAGAACGGTCAGTTCCCCGGCCAAGGTCACCTCTACAAAGAACGCGGGCAGGTCCGTTGCAAAAGGTTCCAAGGTCGTCCCGCCCAAAAGATCCAATGGAAGGGGCACGGTGTCCTCAAGTGCCACCAAGGGCACATCCAACACCACAAGGTCCAAAAGCGATCCACGGAAAAGCGCAACCGGCACGCGTCAAACCGCCAAAAAGGCGGCAGCCCCGATGCTGAGACCAGGCAGGGACCCGTTGGTCACGCCTCCCGGTAAAAAAGATCCCGGGGCGGGCAGAACGTCCAGCCAGCAGGGCACAAAGGGTGACCGGAAGAGTTCCGGAAAGCCCCCACGTACCAAGGCTGGAAAGGCTACCTCGGGGACACCCGGGGCCGCCATCCCCGTGGCGGACAAGCCCACCCCCGTTGCGGTTCCAGCGCCACGCAGGCCCCAGCGTGAAGATGCTCCCAAGCGCCCATCGAAGGAGCGGGTGCAACTGGAATTCATGGTGCGCAGTGCACCTGCCGTTCTATATGACCTGGTGAGCACACCCAGCGGTTTTTCGGAGTGGTACTGCAACGATGTGAACACAAAAGGTGACCTGTTCACGTTCATCTGGCCGGGCGAAGAGGAGTCCGCCCTGATGATCGGCCGCCGCACCGGGGAGGTGATCCGCTTCCGCAGAGCCAACGAGGATGACCCGGCCGCCTATTTCGAGTTCCGCATCCGTATCGATGCCATGACCAATGAGGTGGCCCTGATCGTTACCGATCACGCCTGGCCCCACGAAGTGGAGGAAACGCGCAACCTTTGGACCTCCCAAGTGGCCAACCTCATCCGCGTCCTGGGTGCCTGAGCGGCACCGGTGCAGTGGTAGGTGGTGCGCGGGGATCGCTGCATGAAACGACTGCATCGCATGATCATCAGGGCCTATCTGGGGCCGCTGTCGATCACGTTCCTGATCGTCCTGTTCATCCTTGTGATGCAGTTCCTCTGGAAGTACGTGGACGACCTGATGGGCAAGGGCTTGGAATGGCCCGTACTTCTGGAACTGATGACCTACGCAACGGCGAGCTTCGTCCCGCTGGCATTGCCCCTGGCGATCCTTCTTTCCAGCATCATGACCATGGGTGGCCTTGGAGAGAATTCGGAGTTGATACCGCTCCGGTCCGCCGGTCTCGGTCTTGGCCGCATCCTCAGCCCGCTGTTCTTCACCGTACTCCTGTTATCGCTCGGCTCCTTCTATTTCAGCAACAACCTGCTGCCGGTAGCCAACCTCAAGTTCCGTTCCCTGCTGTGGGACGTGACGGAAAAGAAACCCGCATTGAACCTGAAACCGGGTATCTTCTACAATGGCATCGACGGGTTCAGCATCCGTGTGGCGGAGAAGGATGGTGAAAGCGGTGCACTGGGCGATGTGCTGATCTACGACCATCGCAAGCCGTTCAACGGTGACCGAACGGTCATCCGCGCGGAGCGCGGCATCATGCGCAGGAGCCTGGACGGCAGGTACCTGGTGCTCGAGCTCGAGAATGGACACTTTTACGACGAACAGCAGGATGAACGTCGAGGGCGAGCCGAACTTCCCATGATGCGCGGGCGCTTCGACCGGTACCAGGTGCGGTTCGACCTTAGCGGACTCGGGTTGAAGCGGACGGATGAGGAGCTGTTCAAGGACCACTACAAGATGATGACTATGGGCCAGCTCGGCCTGTCGGAGGACAGCCTCCTGCATCGGATGGATGAGCGACGTACGGAACAGCTGCAGCATGTGCTGCGCAGCCTGCAGGTGTTCCGGGAGGGCACCGCGGCGGATAGCGTTCAGCATGACCCGCTGCCGGTCTCCTCCTCCCTGCCTGGGCCCATTGCCACCCGGGAACAAGTGCTCAACCGGTATGACATCGCCATGGAACAAGCGCGCAGCACCAGTTCCTACCTGCGGCGTGGCCAGGAGGAACAGCTTGGAAGAAAGGAACAGGTCTCCCGGCATCGCATCGAATGGCACCGGAAGCCCATGCTGGCGTTCACCTGCCTCGTCTTCTTCCTCATCGGCGCCCCGCTGGGTGCGATCATCCGGAAGGGTGGCATGGGGCTTCCCGTGGTCTTTGCCATCATCTTCTTCCTCGTGTTCCACATCGTGTCGTTCAGCATGGAGAAGCTTGTAATAGCCGGGGGCCTGGAAGCCTGGCCGGGCATGTGGCTTGCGACCCTTCTGCTGCTCCCGGCAGGCCTCTTCCTGCTCTGGAAGGCGGCCACTGACAGCCCGTTGCTTGATGCGGATGCGTATTATCGCGGCTGGGACCGCATCAGGCGGACATTCAGAGGCAGCAGGCATGCGCATCCTACAACTGTGTAACAAGCCTCCCCACCCCCCCATCGATGGCGGGGCCAAGGCCATGCTCACCCTCACCAAAGGCCTGCTGCGCGCAGGTCATGAGGTGAAGGTGCTTGCCATCAGCACGCCCAAGCACCCCCTGGCACCAGCGTCCATTCCCCAGGACCTGATGGCAGCCACCCGGATGGAGGGCGTCTTCGTGGACACATCGATCAACCTGGTTGACGCCTTCACCGATCTTGTCACGGCCGACAACTACAACATCAGCCGGTTCTTCTCTCCCGATATGGACATCCGGCTCATCCGCCTGCTCACCGCGGAACAATTCGACGTGGTGTTGCTGGAAAGCCTGTTCATGACCCCGTACATACCAACCGTGCGCCGCTACTCCCAAGCGCGCATCGTTCTGCGCTCACACAACCTCGAGCACGTCATCCAGCAGCGTATCGCACAAGGGGAACGCAACCCCCTGAAGCGGCCCTACAGGCAGTTCCTCGCCAAGCAACTGCAGCGGTATGAAATGGAGGTCCTCCGAAAGGTGGACGGCGTGGCGGCCATCAGCCCCGCGGACGCCGCACACTTCGTATCCCATGGCACTGGAACACCGGTGGGGACGATCCCCTTCGGTGTAGATCCCGATGAGTACCCGATGGGGTCCGAACCCATGGAGAAAGGAGGGTTCTTCCATCTGGGCAGCATGGACTGGCTGCCCAATGAGGAGGGCATCCGCTGGCTTCTGAGCGAGGTCTGGCCATCGGTCATCGCCGAGCGCCCTCAGGCCCGCCTTCACCTCGCAGGCAACAAGATGCCGGCGGACCTCCTGTCCTCAACCATCGCAGGCGTTGAGGTCCAGGGCCGGGTTCCTGATGCGGTCGCTTACATGCAGGCACACCCCATCATGGTGGTGCCGCTGTTCAGCGCAGGGGGCATGCGCGTGAAGATCATCGAGGGCATGGCCATGGGCCGCGCGGTCATCAGCACAACGATCGGTGCCGAGGGCATTGCATGCACCAATGGGCACGACATCCTGCTGGCGGATGATGCACCCGGCTTTGTGGCGCACATGGTAGGCCTGGTGGATGCCCCGGAACGCGCCCGCGCCATCGGAGGGGCCGCCCATAACCTGGTGGTGGCACACTATTCCGAGGCCGCGATCGCCCGCGACCTGTCCCGTTTCTTCGATGATCTGTTGCACGGATGAGATTGATGGTGGTGCTTTCCCGGGTCCCCTATCCGCTTGAGAAGGGCGACAAACTGCGTGCCTACCACCTGGTCCGCCGGCTCGCGAAGAAGCATGAGGTGTACCTGTTCTGCCTCAACGATGGCATCGTGCGCGACGTGGATGTGGACCACCTGCGCCAGTTCTGCACACACATCGAGGTGGTGCGGTTGCCGCGTTTGAAGATCCTGTTCAAGCTGGCAGCGGCGCTGTTCTCCCGCCTGCCCTTCCAGGTGGCCTACTTCCATCACTCCGGTGCACAGCGCCGATTCGATGCCGCAGTGGCGCGGTTCCGTCCTGACCATATCTTCTGCCAGTTGGTGCGCACCACCGAATATGCGCGCGCGCACCCGTCGATACCGAAGACGCTCGATTACATGGACACCCTGTCCAAAGGGCTTGAGCGCCGCACCGAAATGGCATCACCCCTGCTGGCACCTCTTTTCCGCACTGAGACCCGAAGGTTGATCCGCTACGAGAACCTGATGTTCGACCTGTTCGACCACCGCGTGATCATCAGCGGGCAGGACCTCGAGTATATCTACCATCCCCAGCGCACGCAGATCCACGTGATCCCGAACGGGGTGGATATGGAACATTTCAAGCCCCGCGCTGGAGAACCGCTTTACGACCTTGTGTTCACGGGGAACATGAACTACCCCCCCAACATCGACAGTGTATTGTACCTGGCGCAACATGTGCTGCCGCTCGTGCGCAAAGAGCGCCCGGGAACCAGCCTGCTGATCAGCGGTGTCGATCCCAGCCCAGGTGTACGCGACCTCGCCCGACAGGACCCCCTCATCACGGTAAGCGGCTGGGTGAAGGATATCCGAGACTCCTATGCGAGCGCGGCGCTCTTCGTGGCCCCCATGCAGATCGGGACGGGCCTGCAGAACAAGTTGTTGGAGGCCATGGCCATGCGCATTCCGTGCATCACCTCCCCCCTGGCCAACAACGCCGTTGGGGCGATCCCTGGCGAGTCGATCCTGGTGGGTGGAACTCCGGAGGAATACGCCGCGCACATCCTGCACCTGCTGAACGACCCGGCCGAACGGGAACGCATCGCCGTGAATGGTCGCCGGTTCATCCAGCACCGCTTTGATTGGGACCGCGCCGCCAGCGAACTGGATGCCATGATGACCGGACCAGGTCCGGCCTGAACGCCTCTTCCAAGACCGTACCTTTGCGCCGCATCCGCAAAGGCAAGCCCATGAGCCGCAAACTGAACACCATCGAGGAGGCCATCGATGACATCCGCAAAGGGAAGGTCGTGATCGTGGTGGACGACGAGGACCGTGAGAACGAGGGCGACTTCCTGACAGCGGCCCGCAACGCCACACCCGAGGTCATCAACTTCATGGCCACCCATGGCCGTGGGCTCATATGCGCCCCCCTCACCGAGGAGCGTTGCAACGAACTGGGGCTGGACCTGATGGTGCGCGACAACACCGCCCTGCATGAAACCCCCTTCACGGTCAGCGTGGATGTGAAGGGGCGGGGCACAACAACGGGTATCAGCGCGTGGGACCGTTCACAGACGATGCTCTCGCTCATCGACCAGGGCACCCGTCCAGAGGACCTGGCCCGTCCCGGTCACATCTTCCCGCTGAAAGCCCGCAAGGGTGGCGTCCTGCGTCGCACCGGCCATACCGAGGCTGCGGTGGACCTGGCGCGGCTGGCAGGTTTCGAGCCAGCCGGTTGCATTGTGGAGATCCTCAATGAGGACGGCAGCATGGCACGCCTTCCCCAATTGTTGGAGATCGCAGCCCGCTTCGACCTCAAGGTGGTGAGCATCGAGGACCTCGTTGCCTACCGCATGGACACCGAGCGCATCGTGGAACGCTTGGTGGACGTGGACCTCCCCACCTGTTGGGGCGACTTCCAGCTCATCGCATACCGGCAGACCACCACTGACGAAGAGCACCTGGCCCTGTGCAAAGGCACCTGGGGGCCCGATGACCCGGTGCTGGTGCGGGTGCATTCATCATGTGTCACAGGCGACATCTTCGGGTCCTGCCGGTGCGACTGCGGTCCCCAGCTGCACAGGGCCATGGAGATGATCGAGGCGGAGGGGCGCGGTGTGATCGTATACATGCAGCAGGAAGGGCGTGGCATCGGCCTGCTGAACAAATTGAAGGCCTACAAACTGCAGGAACAAGGCGCCGATACCGTGGAGGCCAACCTGATGCTTGGCTTCAGCATGGATGCCCGGGACTATGGTGTTGGAGCCCAGATCCTCCACGACCTGGGTGTGCGCAGGATGCGCCTGATGACGAACAACCCCCGGAAGCGCACAGGCCTTGTCGGCTACGGCCTCGAGATCGTGGAGAACGTGCCCATTGAGATCCCTGCGAACAAGCACAACCAGCGCTATCTGCGGACCAAGAAGGAGAAGCTCGGTCACTCGCTCGACCTCGGCGGAAGTTCGACCTGAACGCTCACCGTAAGGGAGCTCCCTCCCTGCGCTCGGGCAGGAGCCCGATCAGGCGCCAGAAGTTGTTCGCCTCCCGGCGGTAGCCGATGCCAGCCCCCTGTGTGGTGAGTGCCTGGTCCGCGCGGTTCAGGTTGCGGTCGTTGCTGATGCTGAACGCCTTGAAGCGCAACTTGCCATCATCCGTGATGAGGTATTCCAACTGGAAGTCACCCACGAGCGTGTTGTTGTTCTGCTGACCTTGCGCGCCATATTGGACACCGACGTTGGTGCTGAGCAGGAGCCGCTCGTTGAACAACTGCGTGCTGACGGCCACCTCCAGTTCATCCTGCGTGATCTTGTCCCCGGGGCGGTAATTGACGCCGAGGTCGAAGCCATTGCTCAATTGTGACAGCCAGTTGCTGATCTGGTTGCTCATCAGCTCAAAGCCCGTGGTGCCGGCAATACCGCCCGAGGTCGGGCTTCCAGCGCTGACATAACTGGGTGGGGGCAGGAAGCGGTTGAGCACGATCAGCGCGAACACCTGCCGGTTCATCTCCTGGTCCGTACTGAGCGCACTGAGCACCTGCGCCTTCACACTCTCATCGACGCTGGGCAGTTTGACCTCGAAGCCGATCTCCGGGTTCAGCAGGCGGTCACGCAGGCTCATGACCACCTCCACCGGCACCCGCTTGCGGTAGGCCTCGCTCCGCTCGGATGGGGGCACCACGTCGTAGAGCGGGGCACGCAGTCGGTACACGGCCTTCAGATCGAGCTGCGCGTCAAAGGGATCGCCGAACCAGCTGATGGTGCCGCCCGATGCCACATCGAACCGCTTGTTCACCACGTTGCGCAGGGTGAACAGGTAGTCACCCTCCGTCACCTCCACCTGACCGAGCATGGAGAAACTGCCATTGCGGTCAACGCTCATCCGCATATTGCCCAGACCCCGCCCCCGCATGATATCGCCGACGGTGGGATCGAAGATGAGTTCAAAGAGCGCATCCGGTGTCACCTCCACATTGAGGTCGAGCGCCACACCGCTCAGGTCTACTGGCTTCTCCCCTTCCGCATACGCGCTATCCGTTGTGAACTGCACGAAACTGATGGCGGAAACCTCGGTGCTCCCCCCCACCGGCAGGTGGATGTCCGTACCCGGCGCGGTGCGCGCATTCACCACCACCTCCAGGCTTCCTTCATAACCGCTCACCTCGATGTCCCCGGTCCCGTAGGCCTTGCCATAAAAGACGTCGTTGTCCTCTTCCGATGTGTTCATGACCATGAAGCGATCCATTCGTCCCCAGATGTTGTAGTTCCATTTCTGCAGTCCTTCATGGAGGATGGTCCCGCCAAGGCTGGCCTTGTTGCCTTCCTCATCCACCACCGTCACCAGATCGAGGGCGAACATGTCCGGCCGGACCTTCACCGTGTGGGTGAACCGGTAGAGCGTATTGAGATAACCGATCCGCAGACCCGCGTCCACCAATTGGAGATCACCGTTCACTTCGGGGCTCAGCAAGGGGCCCTTCACATCGAGGGTGCCGGTCACCAACCCCTGGATATCGCTCACGTCGTCGGGCAGGTATGGGTCCAGGAACGTTAGGTCGAACCGGTCGAAGATGAGCTCCATATCCAGCTGCTGCCGCTCGTCCAACGCAAGGCCACCCGCGAAATCCAACGCCTTGATGGGCCCGCGGGTCAGCGTGCCGGAAAGGTCCAGCGTCTCTCCCCCCTCCTCCCAATCGGCCACGAAACGCACATCCCCCACCCCCTTCTCCTCAACGGCCAGCGAATCCACACACAGATAACTCAGGATGTAGGGGGTTCCGTACAGGTCATGAAGCTCCCCATCGCCACCGATCACGCCTGTGATACGGGGGCCACCGAAGTAGGGCGTGATGTTATCCAACGCCACATCCTCGAAGCGGAATGTGAGCGACTGCAACGGATCACGGTCGATGCGACCTGACAGGGCGATCAGCTGACCGCCGTTGCGCAGGATCAGCGAGTCCACCGCGATCGTATCGCCCTTCATGGTGATGTGCGCCACGCGGTCGCTCGACCAGTCACCGCGGCCCAGGTAGATCTTCGATGGCAGCAGGTCAAGCTCGTAATCGGAAGGACCGTGGACCAGGCCGAGCAGGGCGATGTCACCGCTGGTCCCGTTGGTGCTGTTCTCCCAGCCCACGTTCAACTCCACTTCATCCTGGTAGGCCTTGCCGGTGAACGCGCTGCCCGCGATCCAGGTGCTGTCACCCAAGCGTTGCTCCCGGCTCTTGATCGAAAATGCAAGCACGTCCAGGGTCTTGTCCATGATGACCTGGGTGCCGGTGGCCCGGAAGGGTCCATAGGTCACCACCGGCATGTCCGCCTGTAGCCCGAGATCGAAGGTGCTGCTGTTGAGATACCCGGTGAAGGTGGAGCCCGGCGCGAAGGACAGGCCGGGGACGAACATGCCCAGGACCTGGTCGGCTTCGCGCAACCGCACACTGAACCGGATGTTCTGTGGCTCATGCCGATAGATGATGTCATCGCCCAAGGAAGGGAACACTGAACGCATCATGTTGCCGGCCAGTTCCGCGACGCGGGTGGGCAGGAACCGGCCACGCACCTCCGCCTCTGCGAACGTGGCATCCAACCGGAGCACATCCTCACCCACCTCCTGTGCGTTGGCCAGTTTGATGTATCCGATATCATGGTCCCCGAGGTCGTCGCAATAGCTTATGTCCGTGGCCTCCACGGTGCCTCGCAGGCTGTCCGGCGACAATTTGCCGCGTGCCGTGATGTGGGCTGCGATGGAATGGTATCCGGAACGCGGTGCGACACCGAGCGCGCGAAGGTCCGCATGCTCCAGTTCGGCGGTGAAATCCACCAGCGGCCATCGGCCACGCAGATCGGCCAGACCCTTGAAGTCGAGCACAAGATCATCGTCCTCCACACGCAATGACCCGTTGAACAGGTTCCGTTCCAGCACGCCATTGGTCGTTATGTTCTCGATCAGCGCGCCGTTCAAACGAATGCTCGGGACCACACCTTGGAGCTCCGCTCGGGCCGCTGCAAAGGAGCGACCGGACACGGACAGCCTGAGATCCGCCGCGATGGCACCCACCACGGACGTACCCGCCATGGCGCCCAGGTCGAAGCCCGGCGTGGCCAGCCTGCCCGAAAGGTTGAGCTGACCGGAAAGCGTATCGCGACGGTAGGAGATGTCGGTGCGTACTTCGCCCAGGTCACTGGCCATGGTCCCGAACGCGGTGAACGCATGGACGAAGCCTGTGAAGTTCCCGCGGAAAGCAACCTGCCCGAGGGGTAGGACCTCAGCTGGCAGGACCACGCGCCCACCTTCAATGAACGGCGGTGCCGGAAGCTGGGAGACATGGCGAACATGGGTTTGCAATTCAGCGATGTCCACCACCATGAACGTATTGTCCATGTCCGGCAGGCCGATCAGGTCAGCCCGCCCCCTGAAGCGCGTGCCATCGCCCAGCTCAACGCGGAGGTCGTGGCCCTTGAGATCGGCCACCGTGCCACGGACCCTCCCCGCGGCAGTAATGGGCAGCTCGATCCCCTGCAGGTCCGTCGCGAAATAGGCGATCTCAGCGAACTCGATGTACGAACTATCAAGGTCGATGTCCATCCGTACCTTATCCACGAACTCTGCATGGTCGGCCCATGAGCTGGTCACCATGGCAAGGTCTCCATGCAGTCTTGACCGCCTGGTGTGCAGGTCCAAGCCCGTGATCCGGATGCCGGTGGGCCCGACCTGCACCAGCCCTTCCAGGTCGCGTAACTGCAGGCCGCTTCGCTCCGAGAACGCAAGGTGTGCGAGCTGTGCCGTGATGGAATCACCGATCACATCCAGGTCACGTCCTTCCGCTTCAAGGTCACGCACATCGGTGTGGTCCACATCCACGCCCCACGGTATTCGGGGAACCCGCTCGTCATGGTACGAGAAATGAACATCCGTGAGTGCGAACCGACCACAGCGGATATGCCAGTCCTCTCCCGATCCCTCCCCGGTTGGAGGGAACATCCGGTCGATGAGGGTCGTGAAGTTGCTATGAGCATCCGCTGCGCCGATCCCGAGCTTGAACCGAAGCCCTTCAACCCCTGCCGAGGATACCTGCACGGAGCGGGTATCCGTGTTCACCCGTGGCCGCACCACCCGGATGCGACGCACGTGGAAAAGGGTGTCCTGCCGCAGGTCGCCCACATGCACATCCCACAAGGTGACAGCACCGAACGGATCGGCAGTGAAGCGACCGATGCGCACCTCGACACCCGAACGTTCACTGGCCCATGCCGCGAGCTTCTGAGCCACCCAGGTCTGTACCCAAGGCAGCAGCAGCAGCGCCGAAATGGCCAGAACAATGAACAAAAAGAGGGCCGACAACGCACCGGTCCAGCGCAGGATCCTGCGCACCCAGGGATAACGTGGGGCGGTCGACACGTGGCTGGTTAGCTTTGTCGGGAACCCGATGCAACCATCGGGCCCGAACGACCTTCAAAAGTAGCAGGTGCATCCATGCCACCACCTGAGGCCCCGGTCATACTCGGCATCGAGAGCTCCTGTGACGAGACCGCAGCGTCAGTGCTGGCCAATGGTCGGGTGCTGTCCAATGTCATCGCAGGACAGTCCGTGCACCAGCAGTGGGGTGGCGTGGTACCCGAGCTGGCAAGCCGGGCCCACCAGGAACACATCGTGCCAGTGGTACACCAGGCGCTCCTTGATGCCGGGGTGCGGGCGACTGAACTTGATGCCATCGCGTTCACCCGCGGGCCGGGCCTCATCGGTGCACTGCTCGTTGGCACGTGTTTCGCCAGGTCCATGGCGCAGGCATTGGATATCCCGCTCCTCGCCGTGGACCATTTGCAGGCCCATGTCCTCGCCCATCTCATCCGCGATCCCAGCGACAGGGAGGTGCCCGAATTCCCGTTCCTCAACCTGACCGTCAGCGGCGGACATACCCTGCTGGTCATGGTGCATGGTCCGCTATCCATGGAGGTGGTCGGAAGCACCTTGGACGATGCCGCCGGTGAAGCGTTCGACAAGGGCGCCAAGATGCTCGGACTTCCCTATCCCGGAGGGCCGCTGATCGACCGCCTCGCGGCCACGGGTGATGCGACCCGATATGCCCTTCCCCTTCCGTCCATACGAGGCTTCGACATGAGTTTCAGCGGACTGAAGACCGCCTTCAACCGCCTGGTCACGGATGTACGCAGGACCTCATCGGATGTCGATGCCGAGTTGCCCCACCTCTGCGCATCACTTCAGCAGGCGATCGTCACCATCCTGCTGCGCAAGCTGCACAAAGCGGGCAGGCAGCTCGGTGTGGAACGCATTGCCATCTCAGGAGGGGTGAGCGCCAACAGCGCACTTCGCGAACAGGTTCGTTCCCTCGGGGCACGGGAGGGCTGGCAGGTCTTCATACCTCCCCTGAGCTATTGCACGGACAATGCAGCCATGATCGCCATGGCCGGACACCATCTTCTGCTCGGGGGTATCCATGCACCACTGGACATCACACCTGTTCCACGCCAGGCCTGAAGATCCCTGCTTGGCGATACGCAGCCTACCTTTGACGGCACCATGGTATCCCGTTATCGCCTACTGTCCGCATTGCTCGTGACGATGGTGCTATCAAGCACGCAAGGACAGACGGTTGAACGTCTCATCAGCAGCGGAGACTCCCTGTTGGCGCTGGGGAAACCCCACCGCGCCGTGGAGCTCATGGACAAGGCATTGGCGAACGGACCTGACGCCCGTGCGTTGCTCATCCGTAGCAAGGCATACCAGCAGTTGGACCGGATGGACCGCTCGTTGCTGGATGTGGAGTGGTCCCTCCGGCTCGATAGCACGCTGGCCGAGGCCCACTACCAGCGCGGGGTATACGCCATGCGCGGCAACGAATATGAGCGGGCCGAACAAGCGTGTACCAAAGCCATCACATATGCGGAAAATGACCTGCTGCGGGACAAGGCATACACCCTTCGCGGCGAGGCGCGGGCCGAACTGAAACGACATGGTCCGGCCATCGAGGACTTGGAACGTGGCTCATCCGGCGCTTACACGGAGCCTGAGGCGCTTCGTACACTGGCGCGGCTGCTGGACCTCACCGGACGGCACGAGGGTTCCCTCACTGTTCTGGAGCGCCTGTGTGAAATGGAACCGGCGGATGTGGGCCATTGGACGAACCGTGGCTTCGAGCTGATCATGCTCGGTCGTTACCAGGAAGCCATGACCGCGGTGGAGACGGCTCTTTCCCTCGACAAGGACGAGCCCGTCGCGCTCAGCAACAGGGCCTATATCCAGTTGAAGATGGGGCGTGAGAAAGAAGCATGGCAGGATGTGGAGCGGAGCCTGCGCTCCTACCCGTCCAACCCCTACGCCCTGCGCACGCGCGCGCTGCTGCGCCTGAAGAAGGGTGAACGCGGAAAGGCATGCGAGGACCTCTCCCTTGCCAAGGCACTGGGTGATGTGCCGGAGGTGAACACCCTCATCAAGGAGCATTGCGCATCGGAGAAAGCACGGAAGCGCCGATGATCGGCCAGCCCTGACCGCGGCTGCACATCGCCCCAAGGAAGTGCGGATAGTGGCACGTCCCCCGCAACCCGGACGGATCACCTCACCTGCCCACTGCCGGTCCCGGGCTTGGCAACACTGTGGGGGGGCTGTAGCGCACAGGATGCCCCATGGCCCCGACCCCTCTCCCGGCTCAGTGCACCAGCACCTTCGCTGTCATGGGACCGATGCCATCCACCATCAACCGAAGCAGGTACGCGCCCGGTGAAAGCTGGATATCGGCTGCACCGCCATCCTCCACGACCAATTGGCCCTGTTCGATGATACGGCCCGAAACATCGCTCAGGACCAGTCCATGGATACCGCGGGGAGCGTGGATGAACACCGTTCCCGTGGATGGATTGGGCCACACGCGGAAGGACGCGGCACGGACCTCCGGAACCTGCACGGTGGCAAGGTCGAACACCTCGAACCGATCGATGCCCGCCTCCACCACATGCCCGGGCGCATCGTCGCTTGCGCGCGCCACGAACCGCATGTCAGCAGTGGGCTGGATGATGGCCGCCACGTCGAAGGTCACCTCCTGCCAGCTCGAACCCGACGTTGTGACGTTCTCCACAACAGCCGTGGTGGTGCCGTTGGTGAGTGAAATGACAAGGCGGTCATTGGGAACACCGCCCTGCCCTCCGCCGTTGTGGAACCATCGCTGGTAGCGGATGGCGGGTGCGACCATCCCGGTGAGGTCGAAGGCAGGGCTCCGAAGTTCTGTGAAACCTCCATCCACATCAAACTCACCGGACGAACTTCCGGCCATGAGCCCTGTCACATAAGCCTCACCACCGCAGTCACCGGTGGCGTCAGCCGATGGGTTCGCAATGGCCCCGTTCAGTGACGTGGCTTGTGGAACACCGCGCTCCCAGCCACCAGCAGTGGCCGTGCCGCTGACGGTCCAGCCCAGATCGAGGGCCATGTCATCCATATAACCTTCCGTCAGCGGGACCACATAGGTGCCCATGCCGGGGCTCAACTCAACCCCGTTGTCGCAACGGGTGCGCCAGCCCCACCGACCGGCACGGGAAGCATATGTACCAGTGAAGATGGCAGGAAGATCGAAGCCACCATCCCCCGCGGTAAGGGCACCATAGGCAAGGTCACCGGATGTGAATTGCACACGCGCGCCGGCGATACCGGCTCCCGATCCGGCATCGACAACAGCACCCTCAAGTGCTATCAGCTGAAGTGGCTGCAGCGCCACGTCGAGCACCGTGAGCTCACCATTGACCAGCACCACCGGGACGGTCTGGGGTTGATATCCCGCCGCGCTGAACGTAACGCTGTGTTCGCCGCCAAGATGGCTTCCGGTGGCATACCGGCCGTCAAAGCCCGTGACATCCGGAGATGATGGAGCGCTGAGCACGATATCCGCTCCGTTGATGGGTAGCCCGTTGGTCGCGTCGGTCACGACCCCCTCCAGCCAGCACGCCCTGACGTAGGTGGGATCCAACACCACCAGGCCCTGCTCGATATCTGAAATGATCAACCGCTCCGATGCGAAGAACGGATACACCCCCCAGGCACCGAAGAACCCGTCGCCGCTGAACGGCGATGTATCATAGTGACCCACCTCAACCAGGTTGTCGGGTCGGGTCGCATCATAAACCGTGACACCGTAAGTGTAATAGGACGTCACCAGGAAATCATTCAGCCAATAGGTGTTGTGGGGGATGGTACCTGAACCGGTGTCACTCTGCAACTGGTCCAGGAATTCTATGTCCGTGGGATCCGAGATGTCGTAGGAGGCCACATAGGAATCGGTTCGCTCATCGGTCGTGAAAAGGCGCGTACCGGTATCATCCAGCCAGACATTATGGGTGAACTCATTCGGCGTGACCCGGGTACCGAGAAGCACTGGTGAGGCAGGGGACGAGACATCCACGATGGAGAAGAACCCATCGTAGATGTGCGCCGCATAGAGCGTATCGCCGCGCGCAAAGCTGTCGTGACAGTACCAATTATCGAACGCACCCACCTCCACCGGGTCCATCGGGTCCTGGGTAAGGTCGTACATGATCACGCCGCCATTGCCGCGGTCGGCACCATGGATGTAAAGCCTGCCGTTCTCATCGATGAAAAGGGAGTGGGAGGTGTTCCAGTCCGGCGCATCCCACACGATGGCGTTCAAGGCCGTGCTCTGTGGGAGAGGGCTCAGGTCCACGATCGTGATCCCCCCACTTTCCGCCTCGGTGGTGATGTAGGCATGATCGCCCCACACTTTCACCTCCCTCCAGATGGAGGAGGGGCCAGGGAAGAAAAAGATCTCCTGCGGGTCGGATGGAACGCTCAGGTCAACAACGGAGATGCCGCCGGGCTGTTGGGTCCCGACCCCATTCACACCGACAAGGGCATACTCGTTGCCGAATTCATCCGTGTAGCCCCAGAGATTGCTCAAATTGCTGCCGCGCAACTCCTGGTAGCTGAGCGTACCCACAAGTTCAATGTTCAATTGGGCGGTGGCGAACAGGGGCAGGAATGCCCCAAGGAATGTTACGGTCCTGGTCATGTGGCGTCAAACTCGGAGGTGCAAGGTACCCAGTCGTGGCGACCAAGCGCCACAACGAACCTCTTCATGGACGGAGCTCCCTTGGAAAGCTGAACCGATCCCACTCCAACCGCATACCCGGTGATGCAGGCATCCCGCTATCTTCGGCCTCATCAACCGCCCCCCCCCCCATGAGCGACATCCTGTGTGCCACCGACCTCACCCAAGCGGCCGATATCGCCCTGCATTACGCACTTCGCATCGCGGACAGGGCCTCTTCGACGGTGACCCTCCTGCATGTGGTGAAGGAGGGGGAAGCCACCGGACCCGAAGGAATGGCCCATAAGGGTCGGCTTGACGACCACGTGAAGCGCATGAACGGGTCCGAGCGTGTACGCAAGCTGCTCTTGGAGGGGCGTTTCCTTGACCGCATCCCCGAGGAGAGCGCCCGGGGCCATGCCCTTACCGTACTCGGCACCCATGGTCCACGGGGGATCCGCCAGAACCTGTTCGGGGCCGACATCCTGAAGTTGGTGCGCGATCTGGCCGGCCCGTCCTTGACCGTGCAGGAGCACACCCCGACCGACAACACGTTCGACCGGATCGTGTTGCCAGTGGCGGCACATAGCGACATCTCACCGCTGCTCGATGCGGTCTGCATGCTGGCGCGCCTCCATGCATCGGAGGTGCACATCTACCAATTGGTGCGGGTGAACGAACAGCCCTCGGAGCAACTGCTCCGCAACAAGCTCCGGATGATCGAGCGGCTGAACCAGGAACACGTCCGCCATGTGGAGGTGAACGAACCAAGCAGTGTGTTCAGTGTGGGATTCGCAGAACCGACCATCCGCTATGCCAGCAAGGTCGATGCCGGCTGCATCGCCATCATGGCCCACGCCAGCGATGAACTTCGCTACCTGGCGGACGCGGAAAAGGAACGGATGCTGACGAACGAACCGGGCATACCGGTCCTGAGCGCGTGACCAACGCCCCTTCCCTGCCGCGACAAGACTGACAGGCGTTAGGAATTCCGCTCGCGATCCCGTTAATTTTGCCTAACGGGAGCGTGCGGACCATCGTGCTCCCTGCGCCCCATGAGCCCATTCCATCGCACGTTCGTACACACCGCGTTCGGTCTGCTACCGCTGATATTGAACGCCCAATTCGATGCGCCGGTCGCGGTGTTTTCCGGTGTCGGTGTGCAACAGCGCGTCACAACGGACATCGAGGGCGATGGGGATATCGACATCCTGTTGCTGCTGGCCGAGGGTGGTATCGTCCTTGTGGAGAACAGTGACGCGCAGGGCCTTTTCGCCGCGCCGGTGACTGTGTTCGAAGGCAGCAACGGATGCTCCGGCTTCCATGCAGGGGATATCGATAACGACGGTGACGTGGATGTGCTCGTCAGGGATGGCGATGACCTGGAATGGGTGCGCAATGAAGGGGCCGGTGCCTGGAGTGACCCCATCCAGCTCGGCGAACTGCCGCAACATGCGGAGGCCCTGATCTTGTTCGATGTAAGCGGAGATGCGCTGCCGGACATCGTTTACATCGATACGGACGAGCAGCAACCGGGCTTCGCGGTGATGACCAACCAGGAAGGTACCTTTTCCGAGCCGGTGTTCACACCTGACCCGGTGGACGGTATTTCGGGTGAAGTGTTGGTACCCGCCGACCTTGATGTTTTAGGCGGCAACGACCTGATCGTGCGCACGGTCGCGGGTGATCTGATGGTGCTTCGGAACATCGGCGACGCAAGCGAATGGTCACCGGCCTTCCTGTTGCCAACGGGTGCCTACACATATTCCGCGCCTGAGGTGATGGATGTGGACGGCGATGGTGATCTGGACCTCGTGGAGGCCAAGCCCGGTGCCGTGCATTGGGCAGAGAACGAGCTCGGCGAGGGCGGTGCATTGAGTTTCACCGAGCACGTGATCGAAGAGATCTGGACGGCTGGGTCTGGAGCGTTCGGCAGAGCGGGGTGCGATGGCTTATCGCTGTTGTATGTCCCGTCCAACCCCTTCCTGCCCGTGCGATGGTCGAGCTGGCTGGGTGTCCTGGACGCGTTCGGGTACCGCACGGACCTGCCGGACCTGCCCCGTGGCAACGCACCCGCCATGGCCGACCTGGATGGCGATGGCAGGGATGACCTGTTGATCGAGCGCGATGGAGACCTTGTCTGGCATCGCTCCGTGGCCGTGCCGGCCACCACCGACCTTGTCCTTCCAGCAATGTCCGCGCATTGTGTCTTCGGCGCACCCCTGCCCCTGCCCGAAGCTCAACCTGCAGGTGGCCGCTGGTCCGGAACATGGGTGGATGGTGACATCCTCTACCGGGCGAACCTGGGCAATACCACGGACCTGACGCTCGCACACACCTACTATGAACCCACCGGATGTCCCGTGGCCGAACTGGACACCCTTGAACTGCTCACCGGTCCACGCACCTTCCCGGAGTTGCCGCCTGTGCTGTGCACTGGTGATGCCCCCCGTGTCATGACATCCATACCGGAGAATACGACTTGGTTCGGGCTGGCCGAGGGCAACGTGTTGGACCCTCAGCAGTTCAGTGGCGGCATGGTGGCCTGCGAAATGGTGGACCCCAGCGGAGCGAGCTGCGCCACGCTGCTCGGGCCCCTGGATGTGTGGAGCTCGCTGCCTGCCACCATCGCGCCGGCCGGACCGTTCTGCGTGGATGCGGGTCCGCAGGTGATCACGGCTCTTTCGACCCCTCCACAAGGTGGGGTCTGGAGCGGGGACGTCACCCCGGCAGGCCCGTTCCAGGCGGTGTTCGACCCTTCGCAAGGAGCAGGTTACTACAGCGTGGTACTGCGCACCGATCCGCTTGCTCCACAACAATGCCCCGGCAGCGACACCCTTTACATCCTGGTGGCCGATGACCATCCGGTGGTGACGCTGCCCGCCGTTTCCACCTTCTGCCAGAACGGTGGGGCGTACCCGCTGGAAGCCTCACCTGCAGGCGGCGATTGGGCGGGCGCCGGTGTGGTGAACGACCTGCTCCACCCTGAACTGCTCCCCGTGGGCATCAACAACCTCACCTACACCGCCACCAGTGCATTGGGCTGCACCACGGTGGCCACGTGGTCCGTGGAGGTATTGGACCGCGCACAGGTGGAGTGGGGAACGGATGACCTGGTCTTCTGCAAGACCGACCCCAGTGTGTTCCTGCAGGGCCTGCCGCAGGGGGGGACGTGGTCAGCTCCCGTATGGAGCGATGGCGAGTTCGCCCCCCGCACCCTGCCGCCCGGCAACTACCCGGTGACCTATACCTGGACGGGGCCCAATGACTGCCAATTGGTGTCGGACGTGATCACGCTGGAGATCTGGAACGACCTGCCGGTAACCACCGATCCCTTCGTCGCCGTATGCGTCACAAGTGAGGAGGCGGAGCTCGTAGCGTCCCATTCCGGTACATGGAGCGGCAGCATCATGGGCGAGGGGCAGTCGGTGATCTTCTCTCCAGCCTCCCTCGGTCTGGGAGAATGGCCGGTCACCATCACCGCTGTGGAGGATGGGTTTTGCCCCGGCACTGCGAATGCGGTGATAGTGGTGGAGATCTGCTCGGAGGTGGATGACCTTGCCGAAGCGGGGGCGATCATCGCTCCCAACCCCTTCCGGGATGGCTTCGTGGTGCGCCTCGACCGAACACCCATCCTGGCGCTGGAACTGTTGGACGCGAGCGGTCGCCTGATCGCCACACAACGACCCCTTGCCACGCAGGCATGGATGGGACCGGATGGCCTGGCTGCAGGCACCTACGTGCTCCGCGTGCACACCATGGCCGGCGTCGAGGTGTTGCGCGTGGTCAAGGAGGAGTGACGCCCGGGCACTTCGGCATGCGACGGAACGGGTGCTCAATCGAGGCCCAGCGTGATCTGCTTGCCTGGTTCGTAACCGATCAGCGGGTCCTCCGGTGAACGCTCCACCTCCTGCTGTACCTGTGAGCGCTTGAACTGCTTCACCGGCGACTCCTCCAGACCCTCCTCCTCCGGAGCATCCAGGTTGCCGATCTCATCCTCGCTGATGAGCATCCCCAGCATCTCCTCGCGTTCGGGCGTCATGGGCACGAATACGGCATCGAGCAGGAGGAGTTCCTTCACCTTGAAGGGCGTCAGTCGGTTCCCAAGTGCTTTCACCCCCTTCACCGCGATGAAGGCTGCAAGGTCGACCTCTTCATCGGGTCGATCGTTACTGCGCTTATCGAAGCTCATGCGCACCTTGGGCGCATCCACCAGGCTATGGAGCACCAGCTTGCTATCAGGGTGTTCAGAGATGAAGCTGACCGCATCCTTCGCAGGTTCCACAAGGAAGCGTTTCACCTGGTACTGTTGCTTCTCCCCTTCCCAGTAGACCACGTTCAACGGCGCCTTGGCATCCCACTTCACCACCGTCTGCACATCGTCGGGGAAATGCGTGCTGAGCACGAAGGGGAACAACTGGTAGGTGCCATTGGCCATGATGGCGAGGATACGGTCATCCCCTTTGAAGCGGCCGAGGTAACGACCGTGGCCGGTGTCGTTCAATCGACGCACTGTATCGTCGTACCAGACGGGGATCGCGCCAAGGGTGCTGGCCCCACGCTCCTTCTGCACGATGTTGGCCACCATGTAACGCGTAAGGAGATTGCCCTTGCTTGAGCGGCCCTTCACCGCGAGCCTGCTCAGGTCAATGTCGAACCTCGTCTTGCGCAGGTTGGGCCGTGCACGCAGCACCACCTGGATGGTCTCACCAGCACCATCCGGATTGGCGGTGAAATACTTGACATCCGAGCCCGGAGTACCGTTGGTAAGGTCGTATTCCTTGTCACGTGTGACCCCGGTCACCGCGAAGCGCTTCATGAAATGGGCACCCTTGGGACCGTCCTGGTAGACCATGTGGTAGATGGTGCGCTCGTCGTTCTTCTTGAACACGCCCACGTGGCGGACCCCCTTGCCGATGAACTTCTTGTCAGCCACCTTGGTGACCAGCATGGTACCGTCGTTGCGGAACACGATGATATCATCGAGCTCGGAACAATCGTCCACGAAGGTGTGGTTGCGCAGGCTCCATCCCATGAAGCCCTCCTGCAGGTCCACATAAAGCTTGCGGTTGGCGACGGCGACCTTGGTGGCCACGATGGTATCGAACGCGCGGATCTCCGTGCGGCGCTCGCGACCGGTGCCATACTTCTTCCTCAGTTCCTTGAAGAACTCCACGGCGTGATCCACCAGATGATCAAGCTTTTCCTGGACCTCGGCGATCTGTTCCGCCAGGTGTCGGATATGCTCGTCGGCCTTGAAGCTGTCGTACTTCGAGATGCGCTTGATCTTGATCTCCGTGAGGCGCACGATATCCTCCTGGGTGACGGGACGCTTGAGCTCCTTGGTGTGCGGCTTCAATCCTTTGTCAATGAAGTCGATCACCTGCTCCCAGGTCTCAGCCTCCTCGATCTTGCGGTACACTTTCTTCTCTATGAAGATCCGCTCCAGTGAAGCGAAGTGCCACTGCTCCTCGAGTTCACCGCGACGGATCTGCAGTTCCAGCTCCAGCAGTCGAACCGTGTTCTCCGTACTGATGCGAAGGAGCTCCTTCACCCCCACGAAACGGGGCTTGTCGTTCTCGATGACCACCGCGTTGGGTGCGATGCTCACCTCGCAATCGGTGAATGCGTAAAGCGCATCGATGGTGGTGTCAGGGCTCACCCCGGCGGCGAGGTGGATGATGATCTCGGCGTTCTCGGCGGTATTGTCCTCGATGTGCCGCACCTTGATCTTGCCCTTGTCGTTGGCCTTGATCACGCTCTCGATGAGCGAGGTGGTGGTGGTTCCGAAGGGGATCTCGTGGACCACCAGTGTCCGGGCATCCTCCTTGCGGATACGGGCACGGCAGCGGACGCGCCCCCCCCGTTCGCCCTCGTTGTAATTGCTCACATCCACCAATCCCCCCGTGGGGAAATCGGGCACCAGCTCGAACGATCGCTTCCGAAGCACGGCGATGCTCGCGTCGATGAGTTCGTTGAAGTTGTGTGGCAGCACCTTGCAGCTGAGGCCCACCGCGATCCCTTCCCCCCCCTGGGCCAGCAGCAGCGGGAACTTCACCGGAAGCGCAACGGGCTCCTTGTTACGCCCGTCGTAGCTCAGTTGCCATTCGGTGGTCTTGGGGTTGAAGACCACATCGTGCGCGAATTTGCTGAGACGCGCCTCGATGTAGCGGGGTGCCGCAGCGCTGTCGCCGGTGAGGGTGTTGCCCCAGTTGCCCTGGCAATCGATCAGCAGCTCCTTCTGTCCCAGCTGCACCAACGCATCGCCGATGCTTGCATCGCCGTGCGGATGGTACTGCATGGTGTGGCCGATGATGTTCGCCACCTTGTTGTAGCGGCCATCATCGAGGTCCTTCATGGCATGCAGGATGCGGCGCTGCACGGGCTTCAAGCCATCGTACAAGGCCGGAACGGCACGCTCCAGGATCACATAGCTGGCGTAGTCCAGGAACCAGTTGCGATACATGCCGCTCACGGAGAACCCGCCGGCGCTGCCAGCGCCGGGAACCCCCTTGCCGGATGTCCGGTCATCCATTCCTTCGGGCTGGTCATCCAGCCGCTCATTCAGGTCGTCGTTACGGTCGCTCATCACAGGATCTCACAAATGGTCTCCGGGCGCGCCACGGAGAAGTTGTTCGCCAGCCTCAGTTCCAGACAGACCTGCTCTGCCGGCACCGGCTCTGCCAGGAGATAGGTGAACCGATGATCTCCCGGGCCCGCCTGGTCCAGGTAGGTGGTCCCCCCCGTTGAGCGGTCCACCACCCGCACGGAATAGGGCCTGCCCGCCTGGCCGGGAAGGAACAGCTCGTTGCGAACACGGAAGCGGATCACCTGCCGGCTCACCGCGCCGATGCCGGGGATCGGCTCCACGATCAGCTCGGTGCCCTCGGA
>CAZLGY010000011.1:14515-37448 GCA_964559165.1 uncultured Chryseobacterium sp. | reverse complement strand
AAGCGGATGCTCACGGCCTCTGTGCTGGCCTCGCTGTAGATCACCAGGCGCTTTCCGAAGAGCTTCTCGGTGAGCTCCTTCGCGCTGGCCTGGATGGCGGCCTTGTCTCGGTGAAGCATGGCGGCCGAGGCGGCGATGGGAGCTTGGAATTCGATGTTGATGATACCGTAATGCTTGAGCAGGAAGAACTGCTGCACCAACGAATACGCAAGCATCGTACGGGGCGGGTTGCCGCCGGGGATCACGATGTGGTCCAGGCCGCGCTCCTTGGCGATGGCCAGCATGGTGCCACCGCTGGTGATCACCGCCACGCGGGCACCCTTGGCGAGCGCTTCCTCCATGGCGGCCAGCGTCTCTTCGGTGTTGCCGCTGTAGCTGCAGGCGATCACCAGGCTGCCCTTGCCCACATAGCCCGGCAGGTAATAGTTGTTGTACACCTCAATGGGGCAGTTCGCATCGCGATGCACCAGTTGAGCGGCGATACGTCCACCGATGCCGCTGCCACCCAGACCCGTCACAACCACATTGTGGTAGGGGCCACCCGGTGGATTGAGCGTGGCCTTGCGACCGATCTCCAAGGCTTCTTCAAGTTGTTGCGGGAAGGCATCGATAAGGCTGTGCATACTGGCGGATGTTGATGACACTGCGAAATTAGCCTGCTCCTCCGTACAGGTCAGGATGGGGGTGTTTTATTTGTGTGGCACCGAACATGAACATCCGCGACACGCGCCTTCCCATACTGCTGTTGGCTGCCGTGGCGGGCTTCCACATGATCACGCTCCTGCTGTCGCTCGGCAACCTCAACGACATGCATATTTTCCGCGATGCCGCGGTAGCGTTGCAGAACGGCAGGAACATCTTCCTCGAACGATACCGCGAAGGCTACGCTTATTACTACGGGATCCCCTTTGCGCTCCTGCTCGGCTTGTTCAAGTCCGCACCCCTGTGGGCGCTCCAACTTTCCTGGGGCCTGCTCCAGCTGGGCCTGCTGGCAAGGATCCATCTGGTGCTGGAACGGTGGACCGGTGTGGACCGTCTGCCGATGCGCCGCAGGTTGCTGGTCCATGCAACGGCAGCCTTCCTGTCCCTGCAAGTGGTGCGCGACAATTTGAACGCTGCACAGTCCACCATACTCCTGTGCTGGTGCTGTGTGGAAGTGCTGCACCAGGTCTTGAGCGGTCGCCACGCGCTGGCCGCCCTGCTGCTGGCCGCAGGCATCGACCTCAAGTTGCTTCCCTTGGTGATGGTACCCTACCTGGCCTACCGTGCTGAATGGCGGACACTGCTTCTGCTACCCCTGTTCTTGTTGCTTATTTGGACCCTGCCCGCCGCCACCATCGGAACGGAACTGCAACAGGACCTGCTGAGCGCACGCTGGTCGCTGCTGAACCCCGCACAACAACAGCACCAACTGGATGATGAAGAGCCGGACTTCGTTTCCTTGGGCAGCGTGATATCGGCGTACTTCGGGGATGGTTCGGTGAACGACCACGGGGTCCGGTTACCGCGCCGCCTGCTTTCCATGGCCCCCCCCTCCCTGTCACAACTGCTGCTGGCCACGCGCCTGACACTGGTCCTGGCCATGCTCTGGTTCCTTCGCACCAAACCATTCCTCCCCGCCACTTCCGGCGCACATAGGGCCTGGGAGATCGGCTATCTGCTGGCCTGCGTACCGCTCATCTTCCCCCACCAGCAGAGCTACTCCGTGCTTTTCGTGCTGCCCCTGTTGTTCCACCTGTGCTCCCGTTGGATCGGACCGGACCGGACCGGACGGTGCACGCGAGCCGTGATCGTCGTGGTGTTCGTAGGCTTCAACGCACACTTGTTGCTGGGCGAATTTGGCTGGGTCTTCGATCACTACAAGGTACTGAGCCTGGCCCTGGTGTGTGCATTGCTGGGAAGCGCCTTCCTGGGGCCACGCACCGCTGCTGAAGGGCCGGTCGGCAGGGTTGCATGATGGCCTGACCCCGCGGCCGGTATCTTCGCGCGCCATCCGCCGAACCATGTCCACAACCGTACCATCCGAACAGGAGCTCGTGCGACGCGAAGCCCTGAACAAGCTGCGCGCCCTCGGTATCGAGCCCTTCCCGGCAGCCCACTTTCCGGTGACCCATACGGCACTGAAGGTGAAGGACGAGTTCCAGGAAGTGGGCCATGCGGCGGAAGGGCAGCAACCCGCCGCAAATGTGGTGCTCGCAGGGCGCCTGATGAGCGTGCGCGTGATGGGGAAGGCCAGTTTCGCAGTGCTCCGCGATGCGAGCGGCGACCAACAGATCTACATCAACCGCGACGAGATCTGCCCCGGTGAGGATAAGACCTTGTACAACGAGGTCTTCAAGAAACTCCTGCACCTGGGCGACTTTCTGGGCGTACGGGGCTTCATGTTCCGCACGCAAACGGGCGAACTGACCCTGCATGTGAAGGAGTTGACCCTGCTGGCCAAGAGCCTGCGTCCCCTGCCCGTGGTGAAGACCGACGACCAGGGCAATGTGCACGACGCCTTCACCGATCCGGAACTGCGCTACCGCATGCGTTACGTGGACCTGATCGTGAACCCGGGCGTGAAGGAGACCTTCCTTAGGCGCACCCGCATCTTCAACGCAATGCGGGCGGCGTTCCAGGAGCGGGGCTACGTGGAAGTGGATACGCCAGTAATGCAACCCATTCCCGGAGGTGCTGCAGCGCGCCCGTTCATCACCCACCACAACGCACTGGACACCCCGTTCTACCTGCGGATCGCCAACGAGCTTTACCTCAAGCGCCTGATCGTCGGGGGTTTCGAGGGCGTGTTCGAGTTCAGCCGCAACTTCCGCAACGAAGGCATGGACCGCACACACAACCCGGAGTTCACCATCATGGAACTCTACGTGGCGTACAAGGACTACAGGTGGATGATGGACTTCATCGAAGGCGTTCTCCGCAAGGTGGCCACCGCGGCGAACGGCACCGCCAAAGCGCAGTTCCAAGGGAGGGAGATCGACTTCGGCCAGCCCTTCAAGCGCATCACCATGTGCGGCGCCATAGAGGAGAAGATCGGCCTCAACGTGCTGGAAATGACCGAGGAGGACGTACGAGCACTGTGCCTGAAGCACGGCATCGATGTGGCACCCAGCATGGGCAAGGGAAAATTGATCGACGAGCTTTTCAGTGAACTGGTGCAGCCCGGCCTGATACAGCCCACGTTCGTGATGGACTTCCCGTTGGAGATGAGCCCGCTGTGCAAGAAACACCGTGACGACGATCGGCTCACGGAACGCTTCGAGCTGTATGTGGCCGGCTTTGAGGTGGGCAATGCCTACAGCGAGTTGAACGACCCCATCGACCAGCGCGAACGCTTCGAGGAGCAACTGAAGCTGATGGAGCGCGGCGACGACGAGGCCATGTTCATCGATCGGGACTTCCTGCGTGCGTTGGAGTATGGCATGCCGCCCACCAGCGGCATCGGCATCGGCATGGACCGACTGGTGATGCTGCTCACGGACAACCCTGCGATCCAGGAAGTGCTGCTGTTCCCGCAGATGCGGCCGGAGAAGTTCGACTGATCCCGCACGGGCGTCCTGAGCGGAGTCGAAGGATGCCTGTGACCGCTCATGCCTTCGATCGAGCACCCCCTTCTCGTGCTGACCCCGCGACCATGGAAATGGCTCGGTGTGCTGATGGCCTCCCTTGTGCTCGGCTTCGACGGATGGCTGACGATCACCGACCCCGACAATGATGCCCGCCAAGGGATCGGGTGGTCCTGTCTGGTGTTCTTCGGTCTGTGCGCAGTTGCGGCGATCATCCAGTTGATACCCGGTTCATCACGTGTCGTGGTCACCTCGAAAGGCCTCTATCAGACCGCGATGTTCAGGCGCAGCTTCCACGCTTGGGATCGGATCGATCGGTTCGGCGTGTCCGAATGGACGCAATGGCATGGGCCGTTCCGGCAGCGGCATCGCCAGATCGGCATCCGTTTCAAGGCTGGCTCCAAGGTCCGTAAACGCTGGCCCCGCGCAGCGCTGCTGTCCGAAGCACTGGTGGGCTACCACGGTTCACTGTCAGACAACTATGGATACAAACACGAGGGACTCGCTGACCTGTTGAACGGCTATCTCGAGGCGGCGCGCAAACACTGACCAAGAGCCACACGCCACACCATCGCAGGAATGCCCCGGTGCACCGTGTCCTTCTCATGGTGCATGCCATTTCGCCGGGCCACGGCTTGGCTGGCGTGGTTCTGGTGATCGATCAGCGAGATCACCGAAGGCTCTAGTTCGTGCTGTCGAGCGAATTCCCGGCATGCGATGGCCGCTTCCGTGGCGAAACCGTTGCCCCAAGCCGACGGCACCAGGTGGTAGCCGATCTCCAGTTCATCCACGCCATCCACCACCTGCGTCAACAGGCCGACCATGCCCACCGGCTTGCCGCTGGCTTGTTCGATGATGGCGTTCAGCCCTGAGCCATCGGTGATGTAGCGGTCCAGCGAGCGCTGAATGAAGGCATGTGCATCGGTCTCGCTCCCCGCGGTGAACGGCATGAAGCGGGTGGCCTCCGCGCTGTTGATGTATTCCATCCACCACGACACATCGTCCATGGTGACCATGCGGAACAGCAGACGTTCGGTGGTACAACCGTTCAATGCGGGGATCGGAAGCGTGATCATATGCAAAGCTCACTCCACCTGCTCCACCTTCCGCATCACATCCCCCACCTCCAACTGCATGACCACGTCCATCCCTTCCACCACCTCGCCGAAGCGCGTGTAGCGTCCATCCAAGTGCGGGGTGGCGCTGTGGGTGATGAAGAACTGGCAGCTCTCGGTATCCCGCCCTGCGGAAGCCAGGCCCACCGAACCGGCGGTGAACAGCTTGCGACCGATCTCCGTGCGCAGTGTCCAAGGCATACCGCCGTAGCCATCGCCACGCGGGCAGCCGCCCTGCACCACGAAGTTGGGCACCATGCGGTGGAAGGCCTTGCCGTTGAAATAGCCGGCAGTGACCAATGAATCGAAAGCGAGGCTGCTGCCCGGGCAATCGTTGACATCGGTGGCGATGACGATGGTACCCTTGGAAGTGGTGATGCGGTAGCGCTGGCCTTGTTCCACGGCGCGCAGCCTGGCGGGGTCGATGGGGTGGTTGAAGGGGGGTGCAACGTGCTTGGGTGCGGGTAACCCATCGCGCAGGGCGCTCACCTGATCGAGCAGCACACGCGCTTCCAGGTCGCGGATGGGTTGCAGTGAAGCGCGTGCTTGTTCCTCGGTGGCCGGATCGAGCATCACGCGAAGGGCGGCCGCATCGTATTCCAGCAGCAACTCCGCAGCGGCGCTGATCAGGCCTGCATCGCCCGTGGCCATGGCCGTTCGGACCACTTCACCAAGCTGCCTGTACTGTGCCTCCACGTTCGCGAAACGCGCCGTGGCCATGAAATCCTGCGCTTCCTTCACCAGGGCCTGGAACGCGGCTTGCCGCACCACCGCATGCGCATCGCTTCGTAGAAGGGTGATCAGGTCGTTGTGGAAGGCATCATCCACCTGCAAAGCACGTGCTTCGATTGCAGCGGCTCGCTGGTACGCATCGTCCGAGGCGGTCACGATCGCATCGAGCACGGCCCGCACGCTGTCCGCCAATGCCGCATCGCCATGCATCATGGCCATGCCCAGCAAGCGCATCCGTAGACCGGCATCCAGGTCCGGGCTGATCGGATCGAGATAACGGCGTCCACTGAGCGGTGGACGGTCCTTCAGCAGGTCCCAAGCGGCAGCACCCAGCGGACGGTTGTTGATCATGGCCAGGGCCAGCGTATCGAACACCGGACCCATGACCCTGTCCAGAACGCGCATGGAATTGACCTGAACGCCGGGATCGGGGTCCGACACCATCAGCCGTTGCAGATAGGGCCACTGCCCCGCATCGCCGGACCTGCCCAATGCCAACACGAGGAACTGACGCACGTCATTGGACGCCTTCGGGATGCGATCGCGCAATTCCGGCACCAGGTCGGCCAGCACGCTATCGGGCAGGCGCCGCAACGCATCCGCCGCGCGCACCTGTTCATGCCCCACACTGCGATCGAGGTGATCCAGGATCGCAGTGGGGTCCTTCAACCTTCCGCTGCGTTGCATGGCCAGGAAGGAAGCACTGGCGTAAGCGCGCTGCACGGCCGGATCGCGCTCGTTCATGGCCAACGCACCCATTCGCTCCAGCGCCAGGCTGTCCGCCACGAAACCCAGGGCATACACAACGGTGGCGCGGACGGCTGCGACCTCATCGCGCAGGGCACCGAGCAGGCACGGGACCCCCACCGTATCCTGCACGCTCACGAAGGCCAGGGCCGCCGCTTCCCGCACTTCTGCGGCTTCATCCTTCAGCAATGCACACAAGGCTCCGGTATCACGGTGCTCCTGTGCCTCGAGCACGGGCCATAACCGCTCGTTATCCCAACGATCCGATGTTTCCGTGGACAATTGCACGGATGAGCCGCACGACGCCAGTACGAGCAGTATCGGGGCCAGAAAGGAAGCGTGCATCAGGGTATGGTTGGAGGATGGTATGGCCGACGGCGGAGGTGCGCGGTGAGATCCCCCCCGAAATAACGAAGGGGCGGAGAGCGGAACGACTGTCGCTGCCGCTTCATCCAGGGTGCCCACCACGGCGACGTCGTCCAGGATGAACTCGAGCACCCCGAGCGCGGGGTCCAGCAGGCAGGGCCGCGACAGCCGCCCAACGGGTCCATCAAGGAGGTTCTACATGTGGTAACGCAGGCAGGCTTCATGCGGGAGCGCTCAACGCCTTCGAAGGTAGGCTGCTCCGGTATCTTCGTACCGCCATGAACATGCGTATCCGTCCGTTTCTCCTTGCCGCGCTTTACACACCCGTGATAGGCCATGCCCAGCTGCAGGGCGACAGTGATGCCCGGGACCAGATGAAGTACGATGTGAAGTACCTCGCCAGCGACCTGCTGGAAGGCCGGGAGGCCGGCACCGAAGGTGAGCGCAAGGCGGTGGACTACATCGCTGCCAAATTCGGCAACGTAGGCTTGATGCCCTATGGCGACAATGCCACCTACCTGCAGGCCTTCAACTTCAAGCTGGACCCTGTTCCAGGACCCGGGAACACCCTGCAGGTGGGCCGCAAACGCCTGAAGATGGGCGAACAATTCAGTCCCATGCCCTTCTCGGCCAGCGGTCCTGCGCTCGGAAAGATCTACAAGGTCGGCTATGGCATCCATGCGCCCGAACTGAACCACGACGACTATGGCGATGCCTCGCTCGCTGGAAGGGTCGCAGCCATTGCCACCAGCTCGCCCGATGGCATCCATCCGCACAGCAAATACCTGGCACACCACGACCTTTTCGCGCGTGCCGAAAAAGCCATCGCCCGCGGTGCCATCGGCATCCTGTTCTACAACGATGATGCCAATGCGGAGGACCCTTCCCTGACGTTCTCAGGCAAGATCACCGCCCTCCCGGTGCCGGCGGTGTTCCTCAAGGACAAGGCATTGCACGAGCTGCTGGTGGACAACAACCCATGCGCGATCAACGCCGATATCAGCCGCCAGGAACGCACGGGGTACAATGTGGTGGGGCTTTTGGACAATGGCAAGCCCGATGTGGTTGTGATCGGCGCACACCTGGACCACCTGGGATGGGGTGATGAGGGCAGCCTGCACCGCGGCGAACGTGCCATCCACAACGGTGCCGATGACAACGCGAGCGGCATAGCAGTGCTGCTGCAACTCGCACGCGACCTGGCAGAAATGGACGAGGCACGGGGCAACGACTATCTCTTCATCGCCTTCAGTGGCGAGGAGAAAGGGCTCTACGGTTCCAATCACTGGACCAAACACCCGACCGTGCCCCTTGCAGAGCTCAACTATATGGTCAACCTGGACATGGTGGGTCGATTGGACAGCGCGCGCTCGATCGGTGTCAACGGTGTTGGCACGTCACCCGCCTGGGCTGAAGTTCCGCGCATCCTGGCAGGCGACCTGAAGGTGAAGACCACCACCAGCGGCATCGGCCCCAGTGACCATACCAGCTTCTACCTGCAGGGGGTCCCGGCCATCCACTTCTTCACCGGCACCCATGCGGACTACCACAAACCCAGTGATGACGAGGAGAAGATCAACTACGATGGCATGCTGCGCATCACGCGCTACATCGAGTCGCTGATCACCACCCTGAACGACGATGGGAAGCTTGCCTTCACGAAGACGGAGGAGGTGAACACCGAGAACACACCTCGCTTCAAGGTGACGCTCGGGGTTGTCCCGGATTACATGTATGATGGCAGAGGCATGCGGATAGACGGCGTTTCCGACGGCAAGCCCGCTGCGAGTGCAGGCCTCCGCAAGGGTGACGTGGTCGTTGGTATCGGTGCCGTACAGGTGACCGATATGATGAGTTACATGAAGGCGCTGGGCCAGTTCAACAAGGGTGACCGCACCACGGTGAAGGTGCTGCGCGACGGCACGGAGCAGGAGGTGCAGGTGACGTTCTGACCCCTTGCTCATGACCGGTGCGGACGGGGTCGCACCTGTTCGATCTGCTCAAAGCAGAACGGCCCCGGGGTCGCCGGGGCCGTTCACGCATGGTATGTCGCGGATTCAGGCGGCCTCGGCCAGTTGGGCACGCTGGCCGTTCAGCAGCTGGAAGCCATTGAGCACGATCTCCGTGATGTAGCGCTTCTCCCCGGTGGCGGTTTCGTAACTGCGGTGTACGAGCTTCCCCTCGAGGGCCACGGCGGCGCCTTTTCGGAGCAGGCGCTCCACCTGGTCTGCGGTGCTGCCCCAGGCCACCACGGTGTGCCACTGGGTATCGGTGATGCGCTCGCCACTGGCATTGCGGTAGCTGTCGTGGGTGGCCAGGGAAAGGCGCGCCACCTTGCGGCCTGTTGCGATCTCACGCACTTCGGGGTCGTTTCCAAGGTTGCCGATAAGGCTCACACGATTGCGGACGGTGTTCATGGTCGTTCGTTGTTTTTGGTGTTGTTGTTCTCGTTGGATTGATGCGGGATCGTCAGGCGGCCTTGGCGCTGCGCTTCGGGGAGGGGAGCAGGCGGAATTCGTTCAGCACGATCTCGCTGATATGGCGGGTGCGGCCATCGCGGTCGGCATAGCTCCGGTGCACCAAGCGACCCTCCAGCGCCACAGGGCTCCCCTTCTCAAGGAGGCGCTCCGCCTGCTCTGCCGTGCGGCCCCAGGCCACCACGGTGTGCCACTGGGTGTTGGTATCGCGTTCCCCGCTGGCGGTGCGGGTGGTGCTGTGGGTGGCTACCACCATACGGGCCACCTTCCGACCGGAGGCTACTTCACGGACATCGGGACGTGCGCCGAGGTTTCCGATCAGGTTCACTTTGTTCTTCAACGTGTTCATGGGTACTGGTTTTTGTTCTACTGTTGGATGTGCTGGTCTTGTTCCGTTGACCGCTGCAAAAGTCCAGGGGCACTCCAGGGAGATTCGGGTAATAGTCGTTTACAGGCGATTGCAGCCGTTTGTTGTCGGTTGTTGTACGACTGTGGAAGACGTTCCTTCCATGCCACCGTCATCTACGATGGCCCCGGCCAACAGCCACACTGTTCACCTGCCTTGATGGAGCATTCCGCACCTTTCCCGACCGCTTTGAGAAGGTGGTACGGAAGGCCTGAGCTGGAAATGGGACCGCCCGATCAGCGTCCCTTTTCGCGCATTCGTGGGAACGGGCCGGACAGTGTTGAGCGCCCAACGAAAATGCCTGGCACCAGAACGATCATCACGGAATTTCGGCACCCTACCCATGGAGGATAAGCAAGTGGCGGCTCATTCGAAGGCGCTTCCGGAGCGTATGGCGGGGGGGCATAGGAGGCCCGGGAGAACACCCCCCGGGAGCCCTGTATGCTGGCAGGCCGCATCACTGCCTTCCCTGCAGGGGGGGAATGCGACAAGGCCCCCGCCGAAGCAAGGGCCTTGCGCTTTTGAACAATGGGCACCCCGGCGCAGCCGGACCGTTCCCCCTCACACTCCGCATTCACCGGCCACCGTGCGCGACCGGGTGTGACCGCACTGTTCAGTTCAGTTCCGCCACAGCGGTCGCTGCCAGCAGCTGGTAGTCGTTCAGCACCACCTCCGAAGAGAAGCGCTTCTCTCCTTCCTTGGTTTCATAACGCCGATGCACCAAGCGGCCTTCCACCAGGAGGCCGGCACCCTTGCGCACCTGGCCGGCAAGGCGCTCCGCCTGCCTGCCCCACACCACCACGGTATGCCACTGCGTCTCGCTCTTCCACTCCCCGTCCTGCGCCTTGTAACGCTCGTTCGTTGCCAGATTGAGGCGCAGCACATGCTGCCCTCCGGATACGGTCTTCAATTCGGGATCGGCACCGAGGTTCCCGATCAATTGCACCTTGTTCTTCATCGTCGTGTTCATGCGTTCCTGGTTTGTTCGTTCATCCGGTCCGACCACCATGGCCGTTCCGAACGCAAAGCAGGCAGCAACCGAACCAGCGATCCGTGCGATCATCGTTTATATGCGTTTGCAGCCGCTTGCTGTCGTTTGTTGGGCGATAATTGGGTGTTCAGTCGTGCCCACGGGACAATGACCTTCGGGAGCCTATGCACCGACCATGCTCGGACATTGGCGCAATTGAGGGCGCACTGCTACCTTCGTAGCCTCGGAGACCTGCATCCCGGGATCGCCGAACAGGAACCATGAGCCAAGAACTCCGCAAGATCATCGTGCCCACCGACTTCAGTGCGGTGGCAGAGAACGCATTGAGCCATGCCATCACGCTTGCCCAACATAGCAATGCGGAAGTGTACCTGCTGCACGTGGTGGGCAAGCAGTCGGAGGTGGAGGACGCCCGCAAGCGCCTCACCACCGAGGTTGAGCGGCTGCGGCCCACGGCAGGTAGCGTGGCCTTGCACAAGCTGGTGCGCGTAGGGAACATTTACGACGATATCGGTGATGCGGCGGCCGAGGTGGCGGCCGACCTTATCGTAATGGGCACACATGGCATGCGGGGCATGCAATTCATCACCGGCAGCCGCGCACTTCGGGTGATCACAAGCTCCCCGGTGCCGTTCATCGTGGTGCAGGAGCGCTCCATCAAGGCCAACGGCTACGATTCCATCGTGGTGCCTCTGGACCTCCACAAGGAAACGCGCCAGAAGCTGACCCTCGTGGCTGACATGGCCAGGCACTTCCAAAGCCGGGTGCACCTGATCGTTCCCCGGGAGGACGATGAGTTCCTGCACAAGCAACTGGAGAACCACCTGCGCTTTGCGGACCAATACCTGGGCGAGCGCGGGATCACCCATGATACGACGATCGCGGATGAGGACAGTGACAACTTCGTGAAAGCGGTGATCCGCCATGCCGTGAAGGTTGATGCGGACCTCATTGCCATCATGAACCTCGCGCAGGGCAACATCTTCGGCGTATTGGGTGTGCCCTATGAGCAGGAGGTGCTGACCAATGAGGCACACATCCCGGTGATGTGCATGAACCCGCGCGAGACCACCACCGGTGCGGGGGGCTGGACGATGCAGGGCTGAATTGGCGTCCTCAGGCACGCAGCCCGAACACCAGGATATCATCCACCTGTTCGTGTCCACCGCGCCACCGGGTGAAGGCGTCCACCAGCGCGGCGCGTTGCTCCTCCATGGGTTGTTGGTAGATCTCCTGGAGCAGTTCACGGAACCTGCGGTACATGAATTTCTTGCCTTGAGGACCTCCGAACTGGTCGGCATAGCCATCGGAAAAGAGGTAGACCACATCCCCTTTCTGCAGTTCGATGCGATGGTCCGTGAATGAACCGGCCGGCAGTTCACTGCTGCCGATGGCAACCTTGTCGGGCGTGTATTGCAGCACGGCCCCGGCGCGAAGGAGGTAAAGCGGGCTGTTGGCCCCGGCATACTCCAGCACCCCATTGGCCTTGTCGTAGGTGCATAGCGCAAGGTCCATCCCGTCGCGCACCATGCTCAGGTCACGGTCCTTGTGAAGGGCGTTGTAGGCCATGCGGTTCAGGTCCGCCAGGATGTCCGAAGGGCGCGTGCGGCCGCGCTCCTTCACGGATTGGTTCAGTGCATTGTGGCCGATCAGGCTCATGAACGCTCCAGGCACACCGTGACCCGTGCAATCCACCGCGGCGAACACCACCTTCTCGCCGGCGCGCTCAACCCAGTAGAAATCCCCGCTTACGATGTCCTTGGGGCGGTAGTAGACGAACGAATCGGGAAGGAGTTCACGGATGCGCCTGTCCGGTGGAAGGATGGACTCCTGCAGGCGTTTCGCGTAGCGGATACTGTCCGTCACGTTCTTGTACAGGTCAACCATCTTGCGCCCCTGGCGCTCCACCTCCTCCTTTTGCCGCACCACCTCCTCCGTTCGCTCCGCCACCTTCATTTCCAGGAAGCGTTCGCGCTGTCCAAGCTCGTCGCGCATCTTCAGCAGGGCATGGCCGAGCATATCCTCCTCACTGAGGGGTTGGTAGGCGGTATTGAAATCCCCGGCCGCCACGCGGTGGGAGAACTCCGTGGTGCGGCGGAGGCCTTCCACCAAGGAGGCGAGCGCGTTGCTCATGTCGCCCACCTCATCATTGGTGGTGCGTATGGTGGTGCCCGGTATGATACCGCGCCCAAGGCTCAGGAGCATGCTTCGGAGGCGCCTCACGGGCACCACGATGCCGCGAACGATGAGGATGGCGATCACCGCTCCCACGATCACCAGGGCGATCCCCATGTAAAGCACGATGAAGCGCAACGAGTTGAAGCTCAGGATCATGCTTTCGGCCAACTCCCTGCGCTTGTTCTCCTGCATGGTCAGGAGCGCATCCAGCTCGGCCACCACGCGGCCCCGTTGTTGATCCAATGGCCCCCCCTCCTCGGCCAGCCCGCTGCGCTCCATGTGCACGAACGGATCGCTGTAGCTCTCCAACGAGGGCAGGAGCGCCTTGATATGATCGTGCAGGTCGAACATCGCACGCATCTCGGTGGTGATGCGGCTCATCCGCGCGACCTCATCGGGCTCCCAGTGCGCCATCAGGGTGTCCAGCCGGTCGAGCAACCGGGGTAGTTCACGGTCGGTCAGCTCCACCAGGGCGGTCTTTTCGGGCGCATCAGCGATGCTCTCCAACAAGGCCCATTGCTTGGCCAGCGTATGTGCGTTCACCACCAGGTTGCGAAGGCGCACCAGGGCATCCACGGAAGGCGAGTAGACCGTGTTGATCTGCTCGTTGATGCGACGGCTGCGCTCCAGTGACCGGCTGGTGAGGATCACCACCAACAGGGCGAAGAAGATGAACAGGCCGAAGCCCATCCCGATCTTCCTGCCGATGGTCAACCTGAATGGCATGGCGGACCCCTTCTATTGATCGTTCTGGGGTGGCAGCAGCTCAAAAAGCCTGCGGAAGCGTTCGGAACTGCTCTGGTCCTGCAGGCTGTAGTAGATGCCTTCCAGTCCCAACAGGGTCTCCCTCCGCTGGGGGTCCAGTTCATGGGCCTTCAACATGAACGGCAATGCCCGCTGGAAATGGACGCGGCTCACCTCCTGTATCCGCTGGATGGCCGGGATATCATCCTCCGCCTTGATCGCACGGATGTTGTATACCCCGCGGTTGTAGTGCAGGGTGGCCAGGTTATAGTTGGCACCGTAGTTGTCCGGCTCCAGCGCCAGCACATGTCCGTACGCTTGGGTGGCCTTGAGGAACCAGGTGGTATCCTGGCGCTGCTGGTTGAACCGCTTGGTGTAGGCGGTCCCCAAGGCATTGTGGAACTCGATCTCGCGCGCCTTCAGCGAAATCCCTGGCTGCCGCCGCAGGGTGGCCTTGGAATATCCGTTGAACAGCTCCACCGCACGGTCCTCCTGCTGTTCGCCCAGGGCTTTCGCGGCATCGTTGAAAAAGCTGCGGGCAAGGAAATCATAGGCCTGTACGGCGTTGTCCTTGTAGGTGCCGGCCTCGTCCAGGTTCAAGCTGTTCATCAGGCTGTTCAACGCCTCATCACGCACCGCATCCGCTTTGGCCCCGCCGGGCATTCCCTTGAACAGGTCCTTATGGATGAAACCGCGCAACAGCCAGGCCTCTGCATCCTGTGCGTGGGTGGGGGTCTGCACCGCTTCGTCCACCAACAGGCGTGCCTTCACCAGGTCGCCTGCCTGATAGCTGCGCAGGGCCTCCACCAGCAGGTCCGGCTGTGCCTGCGCAGCAAATCCGAGCAGCGCGGAGAGCACGATGGCGAGCGGTCGCTTCATGGTCGTTCGTCTACGCGGTATGCCAGGTTCCTCAAGGTAAGCCCCACCACAACGCCGTGCGCGCCGGCATTGGCAAGGCTCAGCTCATACTTCAACAGGTTGTTCACCCGTACGAAGTTCACCACCGCTCCATCGTCCAGGGCACCTTCGTATTCGGTCACCACCAACGTGGGGCCCTTTGCCAGGTTGCGATAGATCTCTGGCAGCAGCTCCAGGTCGGAACGTCCCACGAAGAGCAGGTGGCAGCGCTCCACGCTGGCCGATCGCGGGAGCTTGCGAACCTCGATGGGTTGCTTGCCGATGGTGCGGGTGGAGTACAGTTTGATCAGCTCCTGGTAGACGTTCGCACTGCCGATGACGCCGATGATGAAATTGCCGTTGCGCATGGCGGGGTCCTTCCACTCCACCAGCTTGGCGATGTTGTACAGGTAATTGGCCTGCAGGATCGCGGTGGTATCCTTGTCCGGATCGCGCTGCTGGGGCGCTGCTGCGCAAAGCAGCAGCGGCAGCAGCAGCATCCGCCGGAGGTTGGAGCCGACCATTGCCTGGAACGTAGATTTGACCTCCCCCATCACCGATCCCGTGCCGAACTGCCGTAATCGTCAGCAAGGTAGCCGCCTGTTGGCGGCCTCCTGTTCCATTGCGTGCCTCATCTCTCAACAGCAACCTGTTGACGCGCAGGCACCAGTGCTGGACCTGCCCGGGTTCGATCGGGTGGCAAGGGAAGCCCCCCGCGGCTACGAGTGGCTCTCGTGGAGCGTGGCGGCCATCGGGCACCGGCTTACCGGGAGCGCCCAGGGAGCACGGGCCGAGCAGGCCGCCGACAGCCTTTTCAAACTGGCCGGGGTGGACCGGGTCTACCGGTGGCCGTTCGAAGCACAAGCCTGGAGCCGGGGGCAGGTGGCGCTCACCGTGGGCGATGGCCAGGGCTTCATGCACCTGGGGGCGGTGGCCCTTGCCAACACCCCCCTTGAAGCCGATGTGGAGGCACCACTGATCGATGCGGGCAACGGGCTTCCGGCCGACCTGGACGCACTGGGTGATGCACTCCGTGGCAAAGCCGCCCTGGTGAACCTGGGCCTGGTGAACGCGCCGCACGGTGCGCGCAACTTGCACCGCAGCGAGAAGGCGGCCCTGGCGCTGCAGCGAGGCGCCGCGGCGATCCTCTTCGTGAACCAGGTGGACGGCGGGGTGCTCCTGACGGGCACCGCATCCATCGACGGGCGGCTGATACCCGTGCCGGCAGCGTGCATCGCCACCGAGAGCGGCGCCGACCTGCGCGCAGGACTGGCACGGGGAACGGCATACACCGCACGGTTGCGCATGGTCAACCGGAGCGAACATGTGAGCGCACACAATGTGATCGCGGAGCTGCGCGGCAGCGAACGGCCCGATGAGGTGGTGCTGGTGGGTGGCCATCTCGATAGCTGGGACCTGGCGACCGGCGCAACGGATAACGGCATCGGGGCCTTCTCCATCCTGGACCTTGCAAGGGCCCTGGTGGCCAGCGGGCAGCGACCGGCGCGGACCATCCGGTTCGTACTTTTCATGGGTGAGGAGCAGGGCCTGTTAGGCTCGCGCGCCTTGGTAAAGGATTACCAAGAGCGCGGCGAGCTTGAGCACATCACCTGCATGGTGAACCTGGACATGAGCGGGAACCCGCGCGGCTTTGGCGTGGGAGGGCCCGATGGCTGGCGGCCCCTGATCAGCGACCTCTGCGCACGCATCGCCGCAGTGGACAGCAGTGTCTTCAAGGGTGAAGTGCGGGAGGAATTGGGACTGCACAGTGACCACCAGCCCTTCCTGCTGGCCGGGGTGCCCGTCCTACATCCATTGAGCGACCTGGGAAAGCACGTGTATTCCTGCTACCACAGCAGCTGTGACGACATCCACCTGGTGGATCCGCAGGCGATGGTGAACAACGTACGAAGCACCGGAATGCTGTTACTGGGCCTTGCCAACGCACCATCCCTCCCCGGCCATTTCACGCGCGAGGAACTCCGGACCCGCCTGGTGGACGGGGGCTTGGAAGGTCCGTTGAGGATCGGTGGTGATTGGCCGTTCTGACGAAGGGGTCCAACCTTCATCGGAACGCCTTACTGCTTCTCCGTGGCGCCTGGTTGGGCGGTCATGCCCTGCAGGTCGCGGTCAAAGAGGTAAAGGCCACCCTTGTCGTTGCCGATCAGGTTCAGCTTGTCGATGAGGGTGCGCGCCAAGGCCTCCTCCTCGATCTGCTCACCCACGTACCATTGCATGAAGTTGTGCGTGGTGTAGTCCTTCTCCTTCAAGCAGGTGTCCACCACACCATTGATCTCCTGGGTCACCTTGGTCTCATGGAAGAGCAGAGCCTGGAAGATGTCTGTGATGGTCTTGAAGTTGGTGCCGGGCTGTTTCAATGCTGGGATCACCGCCCTGCCGCCGCGCTCGTTGATGAATTTCACAAGCTTCAGCATGTGCATGCGCTCCTCGTCGCTATGGCGGTAGAGGAAGGCGGCGGTACCGCTGAGGCCCTGGTTCTCTGCCCAGGAGGCCATGGCCAGATAGGCCTGGCTACTGGCGGCCTCCACCGCCAACTGGGCGTTGAGGGCGGCTTCGATCTTCTTGCTCAACATGGCGGACGGATTCGTTGGTACAAAGGTAATGCGGACGGCTTCAGCGTTTGTTGAAGTTGTTCATTGCGGCAGCGAGGCCCAACAGCCCGAACTGCAGGATGGCCTTGCCCGCCAGTTCAATGCGTTCAGGCAGTGTCTTGCGCTCCTCCACGGACCATGGCGCCAACACGTATTCGCTCTGCCGGCCGCGGGGAAAGTCGCTACCGATACCGAACCGTAGCCTCGGGTACTCCTCGGTGCCAATGAGCTCCATGATACTGCTGAGCCCATTGTGGCCACCGGCCCCGCCCTTGGCCCGTAATCGTATGGCCCCGAAAGGAATGGCCAGATCATCGGTCACCACCAACAGCCGTTCAGGAGGCACACCCTCGGCGTCCATCCAATAACGCACCGCCTTGCCGCTCAGGTTCATGAAGGTGCTCGGCTTGATGAGAACGAACGTGCGCCCCTTGTGGCGCACCTCGGCCCGGTCGCCGTAACGGTCGGGAGCGAAGCGCACGGACGCTGCACCAGCCAGGTGGTCGAGCACCAGGAAGCCGATATTGTGGCGGGTATCCGCATACTCAGGGCCGGGATTGCCCAGGCCCACGATGAGGTACTTCATGGTGCTGTGAAAAGGAACGGACCCGGTTGAAGCCGGGTCCGTTCAGATGGCAGGATGTCCGGCCGTATGGGGGTATCACTTCTTGGCAGGGGCGGCCTTGGCGGGTGCGGCAGCCTTGGCGGGTGCGGCAGCTTTGGCGTCCTTGGCAGCCGTTGCGGGATCCTCTTTCTTCTTGGCCATCCGCACCGCGGCCACAACGTCCTGGGGGCGACCCACCATGGTGAGGCCTTCGTACTTCAGGTCGGCGAGGGTGATGGTCTGGTTCACGTCCAGGTCGGTGATGTTGAGCTCCATCATACCGGGGATGTGCATGGGCTTGCCCTTCACGCGCACGCGGCGCATGGGGTTGCTGAGCTTGCCGCCCTTGCGCACACCAGCGGGCTGTCCCACCAGGCGCACATTGATCGTGGCGGTGGTCTCCTTGTTGGGGTCCAGGGCAAGGAAGTCCACATGCAGCACGTGGTCGCTCACGGGATGGAACTGCTTTTCCTGCACCATGGCGAGGGTCTTGGTGCCATTGATCCCGATCTCCACACCGATGGTCTCGGGGGTGTAGATCACGGAACGAAGGGCGGCCTCATCCACGCTGAAGTGTACGGGTTCTCCGGCACCGTAGAGCACGCAAGGCACGCGCTTCTCACGGCGTAGTTGAGCGGCATCCTTCGTGCCGACCGCGTTGCGGGGCGTACCGCTGAGCGCTACTGTGTTCATGGGGGTTCTTGGTTAGGCGATGATGAAATGGCTGCTGATGCTCTCGTGGCTTCGCACGCGACGGATGACGTCGGCGAAAAGCTGTGCCACGGTGAGCTGCTTGATCTTGTCGGTATACTGGAACTTATCGGCACCAACGGGGATGGTGTCCGAGACGATCAGTTCGGTGAGGGCGCTGTTCTGGATGCGCTGGCAGGCCTCGCCGCTCAGCACGGGATGGGTGCACACGGCACGCACACTGGCGGCACCCTGTTCCATCATCATGTCAGCGGCCTTGGTCAGGGTGCCGGCGGTGTCCACCATGTCATCCACCAACACCACGTTCTTTCCCTTCACATCACCGATCACGGTCATGCTCTCGACCTTGTTGGCCACCTTGCGCTGCTTGTAACAGATGGCCATGTCCACGCCCAGGTGCTTGGCATAGGCATTGGCGCGCTTGGTGCCACCGGTGTCGGGGGCGGCCATCACCAGGTCCTTCAATCCCATCTCCTTGATGTGGGGCAGGAAGAGGCTGCTGGCGAACAGATGGTCCACGGGTACCTCAAAGAAGCCCTGGATCTGGTCTGCATGGAGGTCCATGGTGATGATGCGGTCCACACCGGCAGCGGTGAGCATGTTGGCCACCAGCTTGGCGGCGATGCTCACCCGCGGCTTGTCCTTGCGGTCCTGGCGTGCGAACCCGAAATAGGGGATCACGGCCACGATACGCTTGGCGCTGGCACGCTTGGCGGCATCCACCATCATCAGCAGCTCGAACAGGTTGTCGCTTGGGGCGAAGGTGCTCTGGATGATGAACACGAGCTCGCCGCGCACGGTCTCCTCGAAGCTGGGCTGGAACTCCCCATCGCTGAACCGGGCCACAGCCACCTCCCCAAGACGTTCGCCGCTGGCTGCGGCGATGTTCTCGGACAGGTAGCGCGTGGCGGTACCGCTGAAGATCTTGGAACTCTCCTGCATGTGGACCCGGAAAGGGCTGCAAAGGTAACGATCTTCCGCAGGTTATCAACGATCGTTGGTGAAGGCACGAAATCCGCGTCGGACGTGGCCTGCACAAGGGCAGGATATCTTTCGGGCCCAAGACGCCCCATGTCACGCCACACCGGTACCAGCCCCTTGAACGAACAGGTGATCGCGGCATTGCGCCGGGCAGGCACCACCGGTGCCACCAGCCAGCAGCTCGCCCTGCAGTTGGGCTTCAAGGACAAGAGCCGACGCTACCTCCTTTTCGATGCGCTGGACCAACTGCTGGATGAAGGTCGCATCGTGGGTGGTTCCAAGGGGCGCTACACGCTGGCAGGCTCCGCCCCGGGCAAGGTGGTGGAGGGCAGCATCGACATCATCGCCAGCGGGGCCGGCTATGTGCGCCTGGGAGTGCATGGCATGGACGATGTGTACGTGCCACAGCGGGACACCGGCACAGCCTTGCACGGGGACCGGGTACGGATCAAGCTACAGGAAGGGCGGGGGTATAAGCAGGAAGGCAGGGTGCTCGAGGTGGTCCAGCGACGGCGCACCGAGTTCGTAGGCACCCTGCACCAGCGGCAGGGGCGCAGCGTGATGGTGGCCGATGACCAGCGCGTGCAACGGCCTTTCTTCATCGGCGCGGCGGACCTGGGTGGCGCGAAGGAGGGCGACAAGGTCATCATCGACCTGGGCGAATGGAAGGACGCGCGGGACCTGCCGCGTGGCCGGGTGACACGTGTGCTGGGCAAGGCCGGCGAACACCAGGTGGAGATGCACGCCATCCTTGCCGAGTTCGGCCTGCCGCTGGAGTTCCCCCAGAGCGTGATCGCGGCCAGTACGGAGATCCCCGATGGGGTCACCCCCGAGGAGATCGCACGCCGGCGCGATGTGCGCCCCATCCCCACCCTCACCATCGATCCCGACGATGCCAAGGACCTGGACGACGCCCTGAGCCTGCGCAAACTGCCCAACGGCCATTGGGAAGTGGGAGTGCATATCGCGGACGTAAGCCACTATGTGCAGCCGCGCAGCGTCATTGACATGGAGGCCGCCCAGCGCGCCACCAGCGTCTACCTCGTGGACCGCGTGGTGCCCATGCTGCCCGAAAAGCTCAGCAACGACCTCTGCTCGCTCAACCCGCACACGGACAAGCTCAGTTTCAGTGCCATTTTCGAGCTGGACGACCAGGCGCGTATCCGGGAAGAATGGTTCGGCCGCACGGTGATGCGCTCCCAGCATCGCTTCGCCTATGCCGAGGCCCAAGCCATCATTGACGGAGGCGATGGTCCGTTCCAACAGGAGGTGCTCACCTTGCACGCCCTGGCGCAGGTGCTGCGCAAGGACCGCCTGGCCAACGGAGCGCTGGAGATCGGTGGCAACGAGGTGAAGTTCAAACTGGACAAGGACGGCAAGCCCTTGGGCGTGTTCGAGAAGGTGATGGTGCCCGACAACTTGCTCATCGAGGAGGTGATGCTGCTGGCCAACAAACGCGTGGCCACCTTCGTGGGCAAACCACGCAACGGCAAACCCAAACCCTTCGTGTACCGCGTCCACGATCTGCCGGACCCCGAGAAGGTTGCCCAGCTCCGCTCCCTGGCCAAGAGTTTCGGCCACGACCTGGACACCTCCGACCTGGAGGAGCTGCCGCACGCCATCAATGCCCTCCTGCGGGCGGTGCAAGGGCAGGAAGAGGAGAACATCATCAAACAGGTGGCCATCCGTAGCATGAGCAAGGCCATCTACACCACGGAGAACATCGGTCATTACGGACTTGCTTTCACCCACTACACCCACTTCACCAGCCCCATCCGCCGCTATCCCGACCTGCTGGTGCACCGGGCCCTGGCCCACTACCTGGCCGATGGCAAGGCCCTTGATCAGCAGGGGCTGGAACTGAGCTGCGGGCACAGTTCCCGCATGGAGAAGCAGGCGGCGGATGCCGAGCGTGCGAGCATCAAATACAAGCAGGCGGAATATCTACGCGACCGGATCGGACAGGCGTTCGATGGCATCATCAGCGGCCTCACCAATTGGGGCGTGTATGTGGAGCTGGTGGAGAACAAGTGCGAGGGAATGATCGGCATGCGCGAGCTGCCTGGCGATGTGTACCGCTTCGATCAGGAACGCTATACCGTGGTGGGCCACCGCACCGGGCGAAGTCTTCGCTTGGGCGATGAGCTGCGGGTGGTGATCAAGGCTGTGGATATGGACCGCCGCACCGTGGAGTTCGCGCTGGAGGACGGCGGTGGGGTCACCACCAGCGGCAAGTTCGAGCGTCGCACACCCAAGGGCGCCGCCCCCAGGAAGGGCTTCCGCCTGCCACCCAAGTCCAAGGCCAGCGCCAAGGGAAAGAGCGGAGGAAAGGCGGGGGGAAAGAAAGGGAAGAAGCGGCGGTGAGGATGGCGGCGGCCAGCTGTGACGCCCGGAGCGCACCTACCTTGCCCCGGCCGATCCTAATACCATGCACCTGAAGACCCTATCCAACGCGATCGCCATGGCTGCCTGCGTCCTGTTGGTGCATGCATGCAACGGACGCGACCATGCTTGCGCAGAAGGGCCCGGCAAGACGGTCCGGACGATAGATGCACCACCCGACACTGCGCAGTTGAGCGACTACATCGTTGCAGCGTTCGAGGATAGCAAAGGCAATCGCTGGTTCGGAACGGTGGGCGATGGCGTTGTTCGCTACAGCCCTGCTCCATCGTTCGTGCCAGGGGAGCGGCTGACCTACTTCACCACGAAAGACGGCCTTGCGGATATGGTTTCCTGCAGCATCGTGGAGGACCGCAAAGGGAACATCTGGATAGGATCACATGATGGCGCCACGCGCTTTGATGGCAGCACCTTCACCGCCTTCAAGAAGAACGAAGGGCTGCATGGACCTGGTTGCGTCTTGCTCGTGGACCGCGCAGGCACGCTTTGGGCCGGCACCAACGATGGCGCCTTCCGGTTCGATGGCAAGCGCTTCCAGCCGTTCCTCATACCCGCTCCAGCGATCGAGGACCCCTCCCACAAATGGGTTGCCGGCAAGGTGTGGTCGTTGTTGGAGGACAGCAAGGGGAACATCTGGTTCGGGCGTGATGGCCTGGGTGCAACGAAATATACCCCCCCATCGCGTCCGGGTGGCAGTGATGGACACTTCACACACTACACAAAGAAGGACGGCTTGTGCAGCAACAATGTGGCACGCATCGTGGAGGATACCGAGGGGAACCTCTGGTTCGGTTCCATCACGTCGGACTTCCCCCCGACAAAAGAGGGCGGCGTGGCACGTTTCGATGGGCTGAACTTCACGCACTTCACCAACGTGAAAGGCCTCACCGGCGCCGATGTTTACACGATATTCACCGAGCGCTCCGGCCATGTATGGGTGTGCCCGGTGGGTGTGGGCGCCTACCGTTATGATGGAACGGGGTTCACGCTCTTCGACCACACCGATCGACCGCACCTGACCCAGAACTTCGGTGTGCAGGCGGTGCTTGAGGATGGTCACGGTACATTGTGGTTCGGCTTCAGCGGAGGGCTCTTCCGTTTCAATGGCACCAGCTTCACCAACGTGACACGCGGCGAGCTTCTGGCCCCTTGATGTTCCTGTATGCACTCGCAGGAGGCGCGCCTTGCTGCTCCGCAGGAAGTCCGGACAGCAGCCCCCCTACTCCACCACCACCGCATCCAGCACCGTTCCGCAACAACGCATGAACGAACCGCGCAGGTGGGTGGCGTCCGTGTAGATCGGCGCACCATGGGGGTCCACACCCATGCAGGTACCGTCCTTGCACAGCACATCGGCCAGGTCCAGCAGATGCACATCATGCCGGGCTGCCATCGCCACCAGGGGT
>CAZLGY010000011.1:298-14415 GCA_964559165.1 uncultured Chryseobacterium sp. | reverse complement strand
CGCAGATAAGCACCGAGCCAGGAAGATCCGATGACCACCGTGGTGACATCCGGCGCGGACGCCTGCCGGAACGCCTCCTCCCCCGCCTGCGCACACGCTGGGTCCAGTATGCTGTGCAGCCCCATGGGGGGACAACCCAAGCGACCCAGGAACCGGATGGTGCGATGGGGCATGCCCGTGCGATGCAAGCTGTCCAGCCGGGGATGGAACTGGCCCACATAACTATCTCCAAGGATGACCACCAGGCCCGGAAGAACGCCAGGAAGGATGGCCTGCACCACCGGCGCCTTGTCGTTCACGGCCTCACTGCGCAACGCACTTACGGCTTGCAAGCGCTCTCGCAACACCCCCCTTTCAACCCCGGTGGCAACCAGTATCAATGCCAGCATGGGGGTCACCAGGAACACGATGGCTCCGCGCAAGGACCGCAGGCGGGCGGCGTTGCGCAGCGGCTGCTCCAGCCAGCGCTCGGAACAATATGCCAGCAGAACGCTCAATGCAGCGATGGACAGCAGGACCATGGTCGGTACGGTGTCCCACCAGATGGTCCGGGCCAGTGCAAGCAGGGGCCAGTGCCAGAGGTACAACGGATAGCTGATGCGGCCCAGCAATACCAATGGACGCGCATCCAGCGGCTTCGCTGCGGCACCCCCGGCGCACAGACCCACCAACACCCCAGCACCCAGCACGGCCGGCAGCACATGAGGCAGCACCAGCGTGTGCTCGGGGGCCGGCACCAGGGCCGCCAGAACGATGCTGGCCAGGGCCGCCAGCACAAGCACGGCACGGGTCCTGGCGGCGACCGGCAGGGACCATGGCCGCAAGGCGGGCAGGGCGCCCACAAGCACCTCCCAGACCCTGTAGGGCATCAGGTAGAACGCACTGGTCGGCAGATCGTCATGTGGATGCATGGCCGCCAGCATTCCCGCCGGTATGAGCAGTGCCACGAGGATGGGGGCCCAACCACGCAGCTTCAGCAAGAAGGGAAGGACCAGGGGCCATACCAGGTAGAACTGTTCCTCCACGGCGAGCGACCACAAATGCCGGAGCGGTTCATGCCAGGTGTCCTCCGCGAAGTATGAACCCGCCCGCCACAGGCTGATGTTGGCCATGAAAAGCGCGGCTGCGGAAGCATGCTTCCCTGTGGCACGGAATTCATGTTCGAGCTGGAAACACCACCCGAGCAGCAACACGAACACCAGGACCACCAGCAAGGCTGGAAAGAGCCTCCGGATGCGGGCCGCGTAGAACTGCCAGGGCAGGGAACGTGCGGCTCCCTGATGGGCGGCAAGGCTGCGGGTGATGAGGAAGCCGGAAAGGACGAAGAAGACATCGACACCGACCGACCCCCCCGGCAACAAGCGGGGTGCGAGGTGATAGACCACCACCAGCAGCACCGCGACCCCGCGCAGGCCGTCCAATGCGGGCAGGTGCGGGAGGCGTGCGGTGGCGGTCATGGCGCCGGGCCTTCAGCGGCGGCGCAGGGGCTCAGACCAGGTTGAGGCGCTTGGCCAGGTCATCCTTGTAGCTGCCTCCGATGGGGATCACCTTCTTGTCGTTCTCCAGGATCAGGTTGGGCTGCTCAATGGCCACGATCTTGTCCAGGCGAACAATGAAACTGCGGTGCACGCGGATGAAATCCGGATCGGCCAGTTTCGACTCGATGTCCTTCATGGTGCTGTGCACGGTGTAGCGCGCGTTCAGCGTGTTGATGACCACATAATCCTTCAGGGCTTCCACATAATAGATATCGGAGGTCTTGAGCTTCACCAGGCGGCTGTTGCTCTTCACGAAGAGGATGTCCTTGGCGGGGTCCTTGTTCTCCACTAAGGCGAACAGCATATCGCGCTCCCGAAGCACCTCGGCCTCCTTCTTGTGCTTGTAGAGGGCCATCTCGATCGACGTGTGGATATCGATCTCCTTGAACGGCTTGATGATGTACCCGTGGGGCTGGGTCACCTTCGCCTTGGCAAGCGTGCTTTCGTCGGCATAGGCGGTCAGGAAGATGACCGGGATGTTGGTCTCCTTGCGGATGCTGTCCGCCGCTTCGATGCCGTTCATCTCCCCCTTGAGCATGATGTCCATGAGGATGATGTCGGGCATGTGCTGCCTGGCAAGGGCCACCGCCTGTTCGCCCGTGCTGGCGGCGCCCACCACCTGGTATCCCAGCTTCTTCAAGCTGTGCTGGATATCCTTGCTCACGATGCTCTCATCCTCCACAACGAGGACGTTGGTCTGGGCCATTATCAGCTGGTCTTGGAACGTTCAAAAGTAAGCAAATAGCGCACGCCGTCCCCGCTCTGCCGGTGCACGGAACCGTCGAGCTGGTCCATGAGCGTATCCACAAGCTCGAGGCCCAGATTGCTGTGGATCTCCGGCCGGAAGCCCGGCGGCAGGCCCACTCCATCATCACTGAGGGTGATGCGCACCTGTTCGTCCACCTGTTCCAGGGCGATCCGGATGGTGCCACTTCGGTCGTCGGGGAAGGCGTGCTTGAGCGCGTTGCTGATGAGCTCATTGAGGATGAGCCCGCAGGGGATCGCCTGGTCGAGCACCAGCTGCACGCGCTGCAGGTCGGTCCGCAGTTCAACCTTGCCGTTGAGGCTGTAGCTCATCACCAGGTTGCGGCTCAGGCCATCGATGTAATCGGCCAGGTCGATGGAGGATAGGTCCTTGGTCTGGTAGAGGCTTTCGTGGATGAAGGACATGCTGCGGATGCGGTCGCGACTGTCCCGCAACAGGCCGATCATGCGCCGGTCCTCGCCCACGTGGGCCGATTGGAGGTGGAAGATGCTGCTGATGATCTGCAGGTTGTTCTTCACGCGATGGTGCACCTCCTTGAGCAGCACCTCCTTCTCATGGAGGCTCTTGAGCAGCTCGGCCTGGGCGTTCTTCCGGTCGGTGATGTGATAGGCCAGGCAGGAGAGTTCCTGCACCCTGCCATCCACTACGATGGGATTGAGGAAGTGTTCCACCCAGATGGTGCGGCCATCCGTGGTGATAAGCTCGGCCTCGAACTGCTGGGGCTTTCCCTTGAGGGCTGCCAGGTACCTGTCGCGGTAGTTCGAGGACCTCCCCACATAGCAGTGGCCCACTGCCATCTGCACCCCGAAGTCCTCCCCGACAGCCTCCTTGAAGCGCTGGTTGAAACCGGTCACGCACAGGTCCCTGTCAAGGGTCCAGATCATCATGTTGGCCGCGCTGTCGAAGATGGCCTTCAAGCGGGCGGCCTGCTCCCCGGCGAATTCCTCTGCCGCGATCTGTTCGGTGACCTCGTGTCCGATGCCGAAGACCTCGGTGATGGTGCCATCACGCGCGAAGACCGGGCTCAGGAAGACCTCGTTGCACACGCGCCTGCCCTCCGTATCGGTGCGGTCGGTCTCGAAGCGCACCGGCTGGCCACCGAAGGCGATGGCGTACTTCTCCTCCCAAAAGCCATGATAGGCCGGCTCGGCGAAAAGCCTGCGCGGGCGCCGGGGGTCCCTGTTCAGGTCAGGATCCGTCCCATAGAGACGCCGGATCATATTGGCATAGCCGGCGTTGTAGGAGGTGATCTTCAGCTCGCGGTCGGCGGTCCAGAACATGTGCTCACTGCTCTCGAAAAGCGCGCGCAGTTTGGCCTCATGCTCCTGCACGCGCTGGCTGGCGGTGCGTTCGGCGGTCACATCCTGGAAGATGCTCCTGGTGGCCACGGACCGTCCGTCCACCATACGCACGTTGCTGGTGCCCACCACATGTACACGCCGACCGTCCTTGGCAAGGAACACGGTCTCAATGCGGCCTGTGGGCCCCCCCTCCATCAACCGCTGGAAGATGCGCTGGCAATGGTCGCGGTGTTCAGGGGCGATGATGTCCATGGCACGCAGCCCTTGGAGTTCCTCCGGCCCATAGCCCAGGGTGCGGTGCCACGCCGAGTTCACATAGTCGAACCGGCCTTCGGTATCCACGCTCTGGATGAGGTCCGTGGCGTTCTCGAACAGGTCGCGGTAGCGCTCCTCGCTTGCCTTGAGCGCCTCTTGGTCCTGTTTCAGCCGGGTGATATCGCGCGACACCCCCATGGCACCAAGCAGGCGGCCGTCCTCGTCGTATAGGCGCGATGCTGCGAGGAAACAGGTGAACACTTCGCCCGTGCGGGTGATGTTGCGCACCTCGCCGGTGAACATGCCATGGGTATCCAGCTCCTGCTTCACCCGCTCATGTTCCGATGGATCGGCGTACAACGAACGGGCATTCGTGCCAAGGATCTCGTCGGGTTCGTAGCCGAAGCGAACGCTGGCCGCTGGATTGTATTCGGTGATGTTGCCGTGCGGATCGGCCGCCATGATCATGTCCAGGCTGCTGTCGATGAGGCTCCGTGCGAAGCGGCGCGACCGCCGCAATTCCTCCTGGGTGCGGCGATGGTCCTGGATCTCCTCGCGCAACACGTGGTTCACCTCCTCGCTCAATTGCCGCCGCAGTTGTTCCGTAAGCAGCTGCTGTTGTGCCCGTTGGTCCTGCAGGGTCAGTTGCACAGCCTGCGCGCCTTGATGGGGTGCGGGGCTCAAGTACAGCACATATCCGGTCTCCTGCGATCCGTTCATGCGCACCGCCAATGGACCGGAATGGGGGGCTGCAGAGCGTATCAGCTCCTGGATGGCAGCACGGTCATCGGCATGGAAGAGGGTGATGACATCCACACCCAACGGGGCGGTCGGACACAATCGCTCTGCCGCAGGGTTGGCATAGGTCACGCGGCCATCCCTCACCACCAGCAACCCATCGCGGATATGTTCCACCAGGCTGCGGTAACTGGCGATCAACGAACGTTGTTCCAGCTCGGCCTGCTTGCGTTCGGTGATATCGATGAGGGTTCCCTGGATCGTGGCCGTACCATCCTGCGCTTCATCGAGGAAGACGTTCTCCAACACATGCAGTTCGCGGCCCGAGCGGTGACGGAGCACCATCTCATGGTTCACCAAACGACCCGTGGTGCGCAGGGTATCAAGGAACTCGTCACGGGCCGCAGCGCTGGGATAAAGTTCCAATAAGGGGTGCCCTTGCAGCTCTGCGCGGTCCTGGTAGCCAAGGATGCGGGCAAGGGCGTCGTTGGCCTCCAGCAAACGACCATCCAATGTGGTGCGGAACACACCCGCAAGACTGCGTTCGACCAACGCATCGTAGCGTCGTTGCAGGTCTGTACTGGTGGCATCGGTCATCGGGCCGGGAGATGCTGCAGGCATCGAACTTACCACCTACGGATGATATCCGCAGCACCACATCAGTCGGCCTCTCCCGATGCAAAGGGGGGGGGCACCTTCACGCCATCGATGCGGACCTCCACACCATCCTTGTAGGTGATGGTCATCACCGGGAAGCCGTTCTCATTGTAATGGATGAAATCTCCCTGGGCCAGGCCGGCACTGTATTTCCCTTCAAGCTTCAACTCACCATTGGGCCAGTACCACTTGTGTCTACCCTGGGGTGCTCCATCCACGAAGGTGCCATTGAAATGGCGTGTGCCGTCATGGTAGATGAAGCGCCATGGACCATCACGGAGCCCATCCTTGTAGGAGCCCTCCTCGCGGTGATCACCCACATGATAGAGCCACGGACCCTCCTTGTTCCCATCGATGTAAGCGCCCTGCGTGAGCACGCTGCCATCCTCGGCAACCTCCACGGAGGCGCCATCCTCCCTGCCACGCCGGTAATACTCCTCACGATGCAATGCACCGCTTTCGTAGAACCACTTCCATTCGCCCTGTGGCAGGCCCGCCGCATAGTTCCCCTTCTGCTCCACCTTGCCGCCACGGTGGAAAAATGTCCATGGACCATCGCGTTTGCCCTCCTTGTAGGAACCTTCCGCACGTTTCTCGCCGGTGGCATAGTATTCAACCCACAACCCTTCCATGGCACCCACATCGTTCACCCTGCCTTCACTGAGCAACCGGTCCCCTGCATAGATGCGTGCTCCCACCTGCGAACCATCCGGGGCGAACTCCTTGAACAGTCCCTCCTTCTTCCCGCTCTTGCTGTAGCTACCCAAACTCGCCACCTTGCCATTGGCATGGTAGGTGCGCTTGATGTCGACCAGCAATTTGTCCTGGGCGGTGCTATCCAGTTGTCCGGCATCATATTTCCGCAGTGATCTCAGGTTCCCCAGGGCGTCATATTCTTTGACCACGCCCTGCAAGCGATCATCCACATAGGTGCCCTCCCAACGGACTTTGCCATTGGCATGGAATTCCTTCCACGCACCCTGCTTCAAGCCCATCCGATCCACCCGATTGATCTCATCCCTGCGACGCAACATGCCACCACCGTAAGTGAGCAACGCCACCAAGCGACCATCACTGGCGTATTCAGCACCCCTGCCCTCTTCCTTGCCAGCGATGAACGGGATCTCCTTGTGCAGCTGTCCATTGGCATGGAAATACCGGGCCGTTCCTTCACGCAGGTCGCCTACATAGGGTTCCTGGCTGATGACCACGCCGGCCGTATCATAACGCACCAGCAAACCCTCGCGCTTATCCGCCCTGTAATCGATGGTGCTCTCTATTTTCCCATTGGTACCATGGAAACGCCAGGTGCCCTCCAAACGGCCCTGCCGACGGTCCCCTTCGCTACGCAGCGTTCCATCCTCGTAGAAGCTGCGCCAGGTACCTTCCGGACGTCCATTCACAAGCACTCCCTCACTGCTCACCTTGCCATTGGGATGAAAATACCGTGTGACACTGTCCGTCACCACCAGCTGCGCATCAGCACCCTGGATCCAAGCACACACCACCAAGACCATCAACACCCTCTTCTGCATTTATCTTATCTTCTTTAAAAGAGTGGTTTATATAGTATGGGCTGTTGATGGTGTTGATGAAAGCCCACTGATGGACTTGCAGGGATCGGTTATCAAAAGTAACGCAGGGGTTATCAACATGCGTGGAGCTTTAGTCGATCCATCAGGGAGCTGATTATCAATATGAAAGCAACTGGCATCCACGATCGTGAACAGCTGTGCGCACCGACTGGTGTGCAAAGTTCGATGGTACGAAGCGCCGCCTTGATCGTTCGATCCTTGTGGAGCATTCACTGGAAAGAGATCCTTGCATATCCCACCGGATCGATCAAGCAGATGAACATGTGTTAACAGCAACTTTACTTATTGGTTCTTTTCAACAGGGATCGCACCGATCAAGGGCATGGATCGTTGGATCGGGGAGAGGGTTTTCAACAACAGCGGCGCGAGGACCGCACGGATATCTTTGGACCATGTCCCAGCAACTCTTCATAGGCAGTGACCACGCCGGTATCGACCTCAAGCATCACCTGAAGGAACACCTTCGTGCCCGCGGTTTCCAGGTGAAGGATGAAGGTACCCATGTGAAGGACAGTGTGGACTATCCGGACTTCGCCCATCCGGTGGCCGCTGCGGTTGCAGCTGACAAGGATGCCCTCGGCGTGCTCATCTGCGGGAGCGGTAATGGCGTGAGCATCACCGCCAACAAGCACACGGGTGTACGTTCGGCACTTGCCTGGGAACCCGAGTTGGCCAGTCTGGCGCGGGAGCACAACAACGCCAACATCATCGCCCTCCCGGCGCGTTATGTCAGTATGGAGAAAGCGGTGGCCATCGTGGATGCGTTCCTCAATGCCCGGTTCGAAGGAGGGCGCCACCAACGCCGCGTGGAGAAGATCGAAGCGGTGCACGGAGCATGATGCGGCCGGTCTCCCTCTTCATTCCACTGTGCCTTGCGCACTGCTTGCTGGGTCAGGTGGACAGTGTGGCCCTGCGCTATGCGAACACCATCACCACCACCGATCTGGAGCGGCACTTGCGCATCCTCGCCAGTGATGCCTATCAGGGACGCGATACGGGAAAAGAGGGTCAGAAAATGGCAGCAACCTACCTGCGCGACCGGTTCGTGGAGATGGGTGTGCCACCGATCGAGGGGCGCAGTGGTGTGGTGGACGGATACTTCCAGCCGTTCACCCTCATTGAGGAGCGCAGCGGTTCGCTTTCCGTGGTTACGGCCGTTGACACGCTGCGATGGATGGAGCAGCTCCTTTATTTCAGGGAGAACATCGGTGCAGATCTTGCTGTGGACCGCATCCATTGTACCGGCCGTTCGGGTGATATCTCCGCAGCCGGGGACCTGAGGGGTTCGGCTGTGCTGGTGCCGCTCAGCAGCGATGCCGCAGACCTGTTCAGTTCGGTGCGCATCCATGCGGAGCGCGCAACGAAGGCCGGTGCACGCATCCTGGTCCTCGCCCAACCCGGCCTCACCGCGTTCCTTGCCACCGGCGACCTGAACATGCCGCATGGGCGCCTGCGGCAGGCGGAGACCACCCCCAAGCCGCGCACGGGACTGCAGGTGTTGGTGGTGGATGACGCACGCATACAGGACCTGATCCCCGGGGCCAGCTGGGCGCGCATCAAGCGCAGCCGCAGGCCATGTGCCATACCAGCTTCCTTCACCGTGAAGCACGAAAGCAGGCTGGGAGAGGTGCATACGGAGAACGTACTGGCCTACATCGAGGGAACCGACCTGCGTGATGAGCTGGTGGTGATCACCGCCCATTACGATCATGTCGGCGTGGAAAAGGGCCAGGTGTACAACGGCGCGGATGATGACGGGAGCGGTACAGTGGCCCTGTTGGAGATGGCGGAAGCCTTCATGCAGGCGCGTACCAATGGCCACGGAACCCGGCGCAGCGTGCTGATCATGCCGGTAAGTGCCGAGGAGAAGGGACTGTTGGGTTCAGAGTACTACAGCGAGCATCCGGTCTTCCCATTGGCCAGCACGATCGCCGACCTGAACATCGACATGATCGGTCGCACGGACAGCACCCACGTGGGCAAGGCCCCGTACATCTACGTTATCGGCAGCGACCGGTTGAGCACCGCATTGCATGCCATCAACGAGCAGGCCAACCGCACCTACGCTGGCCTGGACCTTGATTACACCTTCAATGCCCCCGACGACCCCAATCGTTTCTATTACCGCAGCGACCATTACAACTTTGCCCGCAAAGGCATTCCCAGCATCTTCTACTTCAGTGGTGTCCACGCCGATTATCATCAACCCACGGATGATGTCGAGAAGATCGAGTTCGATCGCCTGAGGCAGCGCGCCCTCTTGGTGTTCCACACCGCCTGGATGTTGGCCAACGCCCCTGCGCGTCCTGCAGTGGATGTGGAACAGCGGCCGTGATCATGGCGCCACGGCCACCGGTTCCTCGTCGAGCAGTTCCTGGACGAAGTCGTTGAAACTGCGCTTGTAGTGCGCATAATGTGCGCCGGTGCCGGGTCCATGGATACCCGTGCGGATGCGGCGCACCGTGCCCCGGCGGTCCACCATGATGCAGGTGGGGTAGCTCATCACACGGTCCAGGAACGGCAATTTGGCCGCCGCCTCGGCCTTTCCTGCCGATCCCCCGTACAGAATGGGAAAGGGAACCTCCAAGGCTTGCTGGAACCGCTCCAGGGCGCTGATGGCGCGGGCACGTTCGCTGTGCTTCTCAAAGGCAATGGCGAGGATCTCCAACCCGTTCTCGTGGTGCTTGGCGTACAGTTCGTTCAACAAGCGCGCCTCGTCCACACAATTGGGGCACCAGCTTCCCATCACCAATACGAGCAGGACCTTGCCCCTGAATTGCGGATCGCTGGCCGAGACCATCCGACCCTGCAGGTCCGGGAAGCGAAGGTCCATCACACGGTGGCCTTCCCGCAGGAAGGTGAGCGAGTCGGGATCGCGCAGGCGGAAACCGGGGTCGCGCACGGCCACCCACGGCTCTTCCCAGTGGATGCCGCTGCGGAAGCTGCCGACAAGGCTGTCGCCATGCCCCGCTGCTTGGAAGAGGAAGGCATGTGAGCCATCGAAACCGGACAGCAAAAGCGAATCGCCCCGCATCCAACCGTCGAGGTACCGATAGTCTCCTGTCTCGGTTAGGAACGTCCCGGTGGCCTGGCCGTTGGTCCGTTGTTCGAAGATCCCGATGGCATCGTAGCCATCCTTCCCTCCCGGGCTGAAGCGCACACGCCAGGTGCCGGCAAGCGCGCTGCTGTCGGCCGTTGACCGCTGCTGATGCCCTGCGTGCGCCACGAACGGCATGGAATGGTCGGCACCCTTGAGGTAGTTGAACCAGCGCCCGCTCAGGTGGTCATCCGAGTGCAGCACGGCCTTGAACTCGGAGTCATAGAGCGGCATTCGGATGAACACCGAATCGCCGCGCTGTTCGATGTCCTTCACCGTGATGACCTCGTCGCCATTGATCACCTGCAGCCACCAGATGGCACTATCCACATGGACCACCTCAAGATGCACGGGCAGCGTTTGGCCAAGCAGGTCCAGGTGCATGCTCCACCGTCCGGCGCGCGGCCTTTCGGCATTCTTACCGGGCGCAGTGGCGCTGCAGGATGCCAACAGGCCCAGCGCGAACAACAAGGGCGGCAGCGATGTCATCGGCTACAAGATAGGCCTGCGCGCCGATCGCAGGCGCGCGTTCTCAGAGGTCGAATTGGATGCCTTGCGCCAGGGGCAGCTTGGTGCCGTAATTGATCGTGTTGGTCTGGCGGCGCATGTAGGCCTTCCAGGCATCACTGCCGCTCTCTCGGCCTCCGCCGGTCTCCTTCTCTCCCCCGAACGCCCCCCCGATCTCCGCGCCGCTGGTACCGATGTTGACGTTCGCGATGCCGCAATCGCTCCCAGCTGCGCTCAGGAAGCGCTCAGCCTCCCGCAGGTCCAATGTCATGATGGCGCTGCTCAGGCCCTGTTTCACGTTGTTCTGGATGGCGACGGCATCATGCACGTCACCGCTGTAGCGCAAGAGGTAGAGAATGGGCGCGAAGGTCTCCTCCTGCACGATGTGCATGTCCGGCGTGGCCTCCACGATGGCTGGTTTCACATAGCAACCGCTTTCGTAACCCGCACCACTGAGCACGCCACCGGCCACGGCCAGTTCGCCGCCCTGTGCCCGTGCGGCCTCCAGGGCCTTCAGGTACATGTCCACCGCCGCCTTGTCGATCAGCGGACCCACGTGGTTCTGCTCGTTCAGCGGATCACCGATGCGCAGCTGTCCGTAGGCCTTCACCAGCTTGTCGCGGAAGGTGTCGTAGACCGCATCGTGGATGATCAGGCGGCGGGTGCTGGTGCATCGCTGACCGGCGGTACCCACCGCGCCGAACACGCATCCGATGAGGGCCATGTCGAGGTCGGCCTTGTCACTGATGATGATGGCGTTGTTGCCCCCGAGCTCCAACAGGGAGCGGCCCAATCGCTCGCCCACTGCGGCGCCCACCGCCTTGCCCATGCGCGTGCTGCCGGTGGCGCTCACCAATGGGATGCGTGCGTCATGGCTCATCCGCTCGCCCACTTCGCGACCGCCGTTGATCAGGACGCTCACGCCATCGGGCACGCCATTGCGCTGGAACACGCGTTCGGTGATGCGCTGGCAGGCGATGCTGCAAAGCGGCGTCTTCTCGCTCGGTTTCCACAGGCATACATCGCCACAGATCCATGCCAGCGCCGTGTTCCAGCTCCATACCGCCACCGGGAAATTGAAGGCCGTGATGATGCCTACAAGCCCGAACGGATGCCACTGCTCGTACATGCGATGGTCCGGGCGTTCGCTGTGCATGGTGAGGCCGTGCAGTTGACGGCTGAGCCCCACGGCGAAATCGCAGATGTCGATCATCTCCTGCACTTCACCAAGGCCTTCCTGGTAGCTCTTGCCCATTTCATAGCTCACCAAACGACCGAGCGCTGCCTTGTGGGCCCGGAGCTCTTCGCCCAATTGGCGCACCACCTCGCCACGTTTGGGCGCTGGCCAGGTACGCCATTCAAGGAAGCCGCGTTGTGCGCTGGCGATGGCTTGTTCGTAAGCCTGTTCGTCAGCCCCCTGCACGGTGCCGATGAGCGCACCGTCCACCGGGCTGTGGCTCACGAGGAGTTCGCCGTTGCTGGGGATCCACGAACCGCCCGTACTTACGCCCGGGTTCTCGGACTTGACCCCCAGTTCTGCCAGGGTGTCGACGATCGGTCGTGGTAATGCGATGAGCGTGTTGGTGGACATGGTGCCTTGTGTATGAGGGCTGCGAAGGTACATGCCGAGGAAGGGTGAATTTCACGGGCAGGTAGAGGCTCTACTTGCCGGGAACACATAAAGGACTGATTATTAGGGCATTATAAACAAGCCAAGAAACGGCCACTAGTGCACGAACCAGCCACGGGCATAGGTCCACTACCAGCCAGCACCCGATAATTGAGCAGCGGGCTTAAAAACAGCCTTCTCAGGCTTCTGCCTTTCTGGCGATGTAAAGCGAACTGGATGTGGGCCGGATACCGACCAGGGCCTGGAGGTTGGACCAGGTTCCCTTGAACACTGCGAGCGGAAAGGCGAGCAGAGATGAACGACCACGATAACCCTCTGAAAGGAGTGCGATGTAGTAAGCGTCCAACCACATTCTGCGGATCTCCACCAGCTCGAACCCATGTTCGTGGAACAAGGTGCGCAGATCTTTGCGACGGAAGTGGCTCAGGTGTCGAGGCACGTCCCATGCAGCCCAGTCCGTTCCATAGTGTTCTGCATCCCAGCTTTCCCGGTCCGGAACGGCGATGACGAGGAGCCCACCAACCGCCAGTAGAGCATACAGGCGCTTGAACGTGGCTCGTAGGTCTGGTACATGTTCCAGCACATGCCACATGGTGACCACTTGGAAACGTTCTTCCGAAACGGTCCCGCTGATGGAGGGCAACACGTTCAATGCATGTTCACGGATGGCTTGTTCCCGGGCGGTGGTGCTCGGTTCCACACCTTGCACCTGATAGCCCCGGCTGGCGAGGTAGGCTAGGAACTGTCCCGTTCCGCATCCGATGTCCAACACCCGACCGGATGGGTGATACCGTGCAATGAGGCTGTGTTTTCCCGATATGGCGCGCCTGCGTGCGAACTGATAGATGTGCTCCTTGAGCCCCTTGCTGCGATTGCTATGGGAGATATAGTCCTCGCTCGCGTAATAGCGTTCCAGGCCGTCCGCAGGTGGCCGCGGGTTGGTAAAGGCGAACCCACAGGGCTCACAGGCAACCACGTGGAACAGCTCCTTCGTGATGGAGTGGTCCCGGATGGTCATTCCGGGGCGCAACGATGTTGACCCGCAGAGTGGACAACAAGTGAGGGTTTCGCTGGGGTGTTCCACGTGGAACGATCGGGTTGGTTGGACGCTGGACCCCTTGATCCACAGGGGTGCTGGCTTAATAATTGGCGGGGTGTCGGTGGTGCAGCGATCAGCGGCCGAGGTATACCATCAGTACGCTGAGGTCTGCGGGCGACACCCCGCTGATGCGGGAGGCTTGTCCGAGGGTGGTGGGACGGACCTTATCCAATTTTTGGCGTGCTTCGATGGACAAGGAGGTCAGTCGGTGGTAGTCCGTTCCCAGGTCGAGCGGAACATCTTCCAACCGGTTCAGCTTCTCGGCCATCTCCCGCTCCTTGGCCAGGTAGCCGTCGTATTTGCAGTTGATCTCCACCTGTTCCACCACCTCGTCGCGCAGGTCATCGAAGGTTCCGATGAGGGTCTGAACGGTGGCTGAGAGGGGCAGCAGATCGGCCAGGTTCAACTGGGGCCGGAGCAGCACATCGAAGAGCTTCACCTTCTGTTTGAGGGGCGATGTTCCACGTGGAACGATCACCTGGTTCGCAGCCTCGGGCTCCACGCTTTCGGCCTTTAGCGCGCGGCTCAAGGCGTCGGTGAGGCCCTGCTTGCGCTGCACCCGTGCCAGGCGTTCCTCGGTGGCCAGACCGATGTGGTGGGCACGTTCGGTGAGTCGGAGGTCGGCGTTGGCCTGGCGCAGCAGGATGCGGAACTCCGCGCGGCTGGTGAACATGCGGTAGGGTTCTTCGGTGCCCTTGGTGATGAGGTCATCCACCAGCACGCCGATGTACGCTTCGTCACGACCAAGGATGAACGGCTCTTGTTCGCGGACCTTCTGGTGCGCATTGATGCCGGCCATCAGTCCTTGGCAGGCAGCTTCCTCATATCCCGTGGTGCCGTTGATCTGCCCGGCGAAGTAAAGGCCATCCACCCCCCAACTGGCGATCACCGATGTGCATGAGGCGGGAGGTCGGTAGAGGTTCGTGTCGGGATA
>CAZLGY010000011.1:0-271 GCA_964559165.1 uncultured Chryseobacterium sp. | reverse complement strand
TCATATCCCGTGGTGCCGTTGATCTGCCCGGCGAAGTAAAGGCCATCCACCCCCTTGGTCTCCAGGGTGTGCTTGAGCTGGGTGGGGGGGAAGTAGTCGTATTCCACCGCATAGCCGGGCCGGAACATGCGGGCATTGGCGAAGCCAGGGATCCTGCGCAAAGCGGCCAGTTGAACCTCCTCCGGCAGGCTGGTCGAGAAACCATTGATGTAGGTCTCCACGGTATCCCAGCCTTCGGGTTCCACGAAGATCTGGTGGCGGTCCTTGTCGG
>CAZLGY010000010.1:0-39395 GCA_964559165.1 uncultured Chryseobacterium sp. | reverse complement strand
CTTGCTGGGGTCGGGGTGCGTTTCGATGAACACGCCGTCCACGCCGGCGGCCACACCAGCACGGGCGATGGTGGGCATCACATCGCGGTTGCCGCCGCGCGGGTCGGCGCTGGGGATGCCATACTTGCGGATGCTGTGCGTGATGTCGAACACCACAGGATAGCCCGTCCTCCGCATGTGGTAGAACGCGCGCGGATCCACGATCAGGTCGTTGTAGCCGAAGGTGTAGCCACGCTCGGTGAGGATGATCCTGTCGTTGCCCACGCTCACGCACTTCTCGGCCGGCTTGACCATGTTGTCCGGCGCCAGGAACTGCGCGTGCTTCAGGTTGATCACCGCGCCGGTCTTCGCGGCCTCGGTGACCAGCGTGGTCTGCATCACCAGGTAGGCCGGGATCTGCAGCACATCCACCACCTCGGCGGCGGGCCTGGCCTGGCTGGGGTAGTGGATGTCCGTGAGGAGGGGGAAGCCGAAGTCCTTTTTGATACGGGCCAGGATCTTCAGGCCTTCATCCAGGCCGGGGCCCTGGTAGAAGTCCACGCTGCTGCGGTTGTCCTTGGTGAAGCTGCTCTTATAGATCACGGGCACCTTCAGGCGCTCGCTCACCTCCTTGAGCTTCTCGGCGGTGCGCAGCATCACGTCCTCCGTCTCGATCACGCACGGGCCCGAGATGAGGAACAGCTGGTCGCTGCCGCAGGCGATGTTCCCAACGTGGACGATCTTGGTCATTGTTCTCGGTTCTCCGCTTCAGTGAACGGTGCGGCAAAGGTACCTTTCCGGTCGTTGCCCGTTCAGACCACCTGCAGTTCGAAAAGAAGCTCGCCGAGCAGGTAGCCTTCCAGCCGGTCGCCGGTGGCCAGTGCCCCAACGCCAGCAGGTGTCCCGGTGAAGAGCAGGTCGCCGTTCTCCAGGTGCATATAGCGCTCCACGTGGGCGATGAGCGCTTGAACATCGTGGATCATCTGGCCATTGTGCCCGCTTTGTGCCACTTGGCCGTTCCTTTTCAGCATGAAGTCGATGTGCGTTCCTGCCGGGAAGGACTCCACCGCGCTGAACGCCTCCGCCACGTACGCTGAGCCGTCAAAGGCCTTGGCCTTTTCCCACGGCAGTCCCTTGGTTTTCAGTTGCTGCTGGACATCCCGGGCGGTGAGGTCCAGTCCGATGGTGACGCGATCGGCCTCGGCATGTCCGTTGCGGCGGCGGATGCTGTACACCAGTTCGATCTCGTGGTGTATGTCACTGCTGAAGCCTGGGAGCCGGATGGGTCCTCCGTGGGGTATGAGGGCGGAAGGGGGCTTCAGGAACACCACCGGTTCGTCGGGTATCGCGTTGCCCAATTCGCGCGCGTGTTCGCTGTAGTTGCGGCCGATGCAGACGATCTTCACGGTCTGGTTGGTATCGTTCGGGTGAGCGGTTCAGGTGTTCCGGAACACGTTGATCTTGGATGGCGGGGTCAAGGGTGTTCAGCGTTCGCCGGGATCGGCGAGGGCCTTGCGCATCACGCGCAAGGTGGTGCCTGGCAGTTTGGCCGTGGTCATGAGCCACTGCAGGTAGCCGGGGTCGTTCTGGCCGATGTTCTCGAGCGGCCAGCCGGGATACTTGCCAAAACCAAGGCAGATCTGGCCCGCATCATTGAAACGGAGCTTGCCTGCCGGATCGGGTGTACGCTTGCTGTCACCGCTGAACTCACCAAGGAAGTCGATATCAGGCCTCAGCGCTTCCCCGTAGCGTTCCAACTGGGCCATCAGAACGTCCGCTGTTGCCTGCACATCCGACAATGCATCGTGCGCACCGGAATGCTCCTTGCCGCAGAAGAACTTCAGCGCTGCGCTCAGGTCACGCGGTTCCATGCGATGATAGATGCGTTGCACGTCCACCACGCGGCTTTTCAACGGGTCCCATTCAACGCCCACCCGATGCAGCTCTTCTGCGAGGAAGGGAATATCGAAGCGAAGGACGTTGAAACCGCCGAGGTCGCAACCCTCGAGTTCATCGCGGATGATGCCAGCCAGCGCCTCCAGGGGGGGGGCGTCCTTCACCATGGCATCCGTAAGGTGGTGAACGGCCGTGGCTTCGGGGGGGATGGGGATACCCGGGTTCACCAAGGTCTGGTAGGTGTGCCGTTCGCCTTCAGGCGTGAGCCGGACGATACCGATCTGGACGATCCTGTCCTGGCCGATGCGTGTGCCGGTGGTCTCCAGGTCGAAAAAGGCGAGCGGGCGTTGTAGTTGCAGGCGCATGGTGTGGGCGGATAGCAGGAACCCCGACCAGCGCCGGGGTTCCCATGGTTGTTGTTACCGGCGCTTAGCGCACCTTCAGCTTCACGTACTGGTACTTTTCGTATTTCTCCGTGTTCTGGGGATCTGCTCCGTAGCGGGGGCCCTGCACCAGGTTGTTCACTGCCTCGAGCTTCAACAGGTTGGCATCCTTGCCGCGTGCGCCAACGGCTTCAACGATGCGCTTACGGGCATCCTCCATGCGCTGACGGCTCAGGTTCTCGTTGGTCCCGAAGGTCTTCGTGGGCACCTTGGAGGCACTGGCCTCGATCACCACACGGGCCTCTCCGTTCTTATCGATCAGGCCGACCACCACATCGATGAAAGCACGCCAGCGCGCCTCGTTGAGGTCGATGTCCTTGGCATTGTAAGCGTACATCTTGGTGTACTCATCCGCGTAGCTTGCGTCGGGTGTGGTACGTACGGCGCCGGTCTCCTTCTTCTGGGCGTCGGTCCGCTGGTCTGGCTTGGCAGCTGGCTGAGCCTCGGACCTGGCATCGACTTGTGTCCCGGGTTTGGCTGCTGCGTCGCCTTTGGCAACAGCGACGGCCGGGAGCTCAGGCTCCTTGGCGGTCTTCTTGGGGGCGTCCGGTTTCACGGGCACCCCTTTTTCCTTCTTGCCGGGAGGCGAACCCTTGGGCAGGTCTGCCATGGTCGCCGGGCCTGCGAGCGAAACGGGGTTCAGGTAGATCTCCTTGTTGATCTCCTGGTAGGCACTTTCGCATTCCACGAAGATGTTCTCCGTGTGCACCGTGCGGTCGTCCACCCGATAGTCCAGGTTGTACTCCTTGCAGGGGGGCAGGATGGCCACGTAGACACCATCGCGCTGACGCGGTTTGTACGTTTTCACCTCGCCGCTGGACTTGTCCGTGACGTAGAGGATGGTGCTGGGGGGCAGCGTGCCACCGGGAGGGGGAATGATGAAACCTTTCAGCACGGTGAGCCCCTCGGTCTCCAGTTCGGAGGGCAGGTCGACGAAGTAGATGTCCTTTTCACCGAAGCCACCGATCTTGTCACTGCTGAAATAGCCACGACGACCATCGGCCGTGGTGATGAAGAAGACCTCGTCATCCACCGTGTTCAGCGGGTAGCCAAGATTCTGGGGAACGCTCCATGAACCATTCTCCTGCAGGTCGGACACGAACACATCGAAACCGCCCATGGAGTTGTGTCCCTGCGAGCTGAAGTAGAGCGTGCGACCGTTGGGATGGATGAATACACCATCCTCGTCGTATGGGGTGTTCACCGAAGCGCTCAGGGTTTGGGCTTTGCTCCATGTGCCATCCGGAAGGCGGACCACCCGGTAGATGTCCCTGCCCCCCACGCCACCTTTGCGGTCGCTGATGAAGTAGAAGGTGTTCCCGTCCGCGGTGAGGGTACCGTGGGTTTCCCAAGCCTTGGTATTGATGTCGCTGCCCATGAGGACAGGATCGCTCCATACCTCACCCACAAGTTTGCTCTCGTAGATGTTGCCATCGCCGCCGTCATCGCGATAGATGAACAGTGTCTGGCCATCGGCAGCCACGTTCGCTGATGCCAGGTGGCCGGCTCCGGTCGGATTGATGTTGAGGAGTTCCGGGGCCTGCCAATTGCCTTCCCGGTCCTTGTAGCTCACGTAGATGTTCTCGTAGGGAAGACCGGCGATGGCATCGATGGTGTTCGCATTGCTGCTGTCCGGACGGATACGCCGGGAGGTGTAGAACAGCGCGTTCCCATCCACTGAAAGCACCGGGCTGAAGTCCGGATGGTCATTATTGATGACAGGTCCCGCGTTGGAAAGGGTGTACTCAGCCGGGTTGGACTGGAGGATGCGGGCGTTGGCGGTCTGTTCCTTGCCCCGGCTGGCTGCAGGTCTCAGTTCGTGCCGCTCGTCGACCTCGTCCAGGAACTTCTGGTAGAAGCTGTCAGCCTTATCGAACTGGTTGTTCAAGTGGTAGGCACGACCCAGGTAGTAGTCCACCTCCACAGGTGCATTGCGCTCCTTGGGGTCGAAGGCATCATACCCTGCGGTGTTGAAACTGCCGTATTTTCCTGCGGAGCGTGCACGAGCAGCCTGCTCCAAGTGCGGCAGTGCCTTCGCTTTCTGGTTGTATGATTGGAAGTAGGAGTACCCCAACTTGTAACTCAGGTTGGCGTTGTCCGGGTCGGTGGCAAGCAGTTGCGACCAGATGTCAGCCGCCTGGTTGAACAACTTCTCCTCCATCAGCTTGTTACCCTCCTCGAATTTCCAATTGAAGGAGGTGTTATCACCCTGGGCCAGTGCAGGGAGTTGGAGCAGTGAGAGCCCGATGGTCACGATGGCCGAGCAGCCTAGGTTCATGGCGGGATGGTTCAGGTCGAAAGGATGTAGGGGCGGCTAAATGTAGGGATTTCCCTTTGGTACGAGATCAGAAGCCCTGGTCAGGCGCCCATGCTTCCAGGATATCCGCCACACGGCGGACGAACCGGCCACCCAGGGCACCATCCACCACCCGGTGGTCATAGCTGTGGCTGAGGAACATCTGGTGGCGGATCCCGATCATGTCACCCGTGGGGGTTTCGATCACGGCCGGCTTCTTGCGGATGGCCCCCGTGGCCATGATGGCCACCTGCGGCTGGTTGATCACCGGTGTACCGAGCACATTGCCGAAGGTGCCCACATTGGTCACGGTGTAGGTTCCGCCGCTGACCTCGTCCGGTGTGAGCTTGCCCGCACGTGCACGGTTGGCCAGGTCGTTCACCTTGCGGGTAAGGCCCACGAGGTTGAGCTGGTCCGCGTTCCGGATCACCGGCACGATCAGGTTCCCCGACGGCAATGCGGCAGCCATTCCGATGTTGATGTCACGCTTCTTGATGATGGTGTACCCGTCCACCTGCACATTGACCATCGGCATTTCCTTGATGGCTTGTACAATGGCCATGATGAAGATGGGGGTGAAGGTGATCTTTTCCCCTTCGCGTTGCTCGAAGGCCTTCTTCACGCGTTCGCGCCAGAGCACGAGGTTGGTGACATCCGCTTCCACGAAGCTGGTCACGTGGGGGCTTGTGCGTTTGCTCATCACCATGTGGTCGGCGATGAGCTTGCGCATGCGGTCCATTTCGATCAGCTCATCCCCCGGGGCGGGTTGGAGGGTGGGGGGCGGTGCTGCTGCGGGAGCAACGGGCGCAGCTTGAACCGGACCGGACCCGGTGGTGGCTGGTGCCAGTGCTGGTGCCGCGGCTGGAGCCCCGCGGTTCGGCAGGTAATCCATCACATCCTTCTTGGTCACCCGACCTCCCTGGCCGCTACCCTGGATGGCTTCCAGCTCTTCGAGGCTGATGCCTTCGCTCTGGGCGATGTTGCGCACCAAGGGGGAGTAGAACTTGCCGCTCGGACCCACCCGTTCCACGGCACTGGTACCCGCGTGGGTGGCCGCTGTGGGAGCCTTGGATGGCGCCACGGCGGCATGGCCGTTCGAAGCAGGTGCCGGTGCGCTGGCCACTGCCGGTGGCACAGGGGCGGCGGTGGCCCCTGCAGTGCTTCCCACCTGCGCAATGGGCTGTCCCACCTTCACCACCTCGCCCTCGTTCACCAGGCGTTTGAGCAGGATGCCGGCTTCGGGAGCGGGGACCTCACTGTCCACCTTGTCCGTGGCGATCTCCACGATGGGTTCATCGGCCTCCACCCGGTCTCCTTCGTTCTTCAACCACTTGATGATGGTGGCCTCCGCCACGCTCTCGCCCATCTTGGGCAACAGGATCTCGATCTGGGACATGGTCGCTTATGCCTGCTTGGGCACCGGCCAAAGGTAACGATGGTCACCGAGGTGCAAGGCTTCACCCGTTGCCCAGCGAACGCCAGTTGAGGAACACGATGCGCAGGTCCTGCCATGGATGCTGGTCCTTGGCATACAGGATGTTCAACCGGTCGCGCATCGCTCCCGGGGGGGGCAACATATCCATGGGCACCGGCGGAAGGATGGCGTTCGGAAGTGCGGGAAGGCGGTTGCCGGCAGGGGGGGGGGGCGCATAACCGACCCAGGTGCGTCTTGCCCAAAGCACCTCCCACGCATTGCGAAGGGCCTTCCGGGGTGCGATGAACGACCACGCCATCAGCGGGTAGGAGATCATCACGGCAAGGCTCACGCCGAGGTCCATGATACGCCGGTTGCGGCGTGCCCCCGGGTCCTTCACGGAGTATTCCGGCAGCACGAACAGGTCCTGCAGACATTCGATGCTGCTGGGACCGATGATGAACGACCCGTCGGGTTGTGCGATCTTGAATTCGGTACCCCGTCTGCGCAATAGTTCCAGGTTCCTGATGATCGCGCTCCAGGCAAGATCCCGCGCGCAGAACACCAATTCACCGATGTGCTCTTGTGCAAGCCTGCTGCGCAGGGCAGGTACATCCGCGTCGGGTGTGCCGGGTTCCACGGACACGGCCCTGCCCAGCCCGAAGTGGGTCTGCCAGAGCAATGCCAGGGCACGTTTCGCTTCGGGTCCGGAGCCGATCGCCAGGACCCGCTCACGCTCCTTGCGGCGGATGCCCATACCCTTGATGCGCAATCGGAACAGGATGGCCCGCATCGCCGTGGCTGCCAGCGCCCAGGCACCCACCATGATGATCACGTCGTTGACGACCTCCCGCTCAAGGGCACCGGACCATGCCAGTGCGACCAGCACGATGGATGGTGCCAGCATGGCCACCACCGGTGCGAAGGGGCGAAGTGGTCGGTCGTAACCGCCGAACAATGCCGACCAGCCCACCACCAGTCCACCGATCATCAGGTCGATGCCGACCTCCTGGATGATGGGCCAGCGTTGCGGTACCACCGGTGCCAGTGCCAGCGTGCCGAAAACGAGCAGCAGGTCCAGCAGTAGCAGGAACGTACGCTCAACGAAGCGTGTCACCAATGCTGCGGCAGCGCTCAGGTAGATGCTTCCGTTGATCAGGAGCGGGAAGATGCCTGCACTGCGCGCTGTGAAGTGCTTCTTGGCGAAGATGGCCATCGCGTTGTAGAACACGAAGACGTAATTCACGCTGCTCTTCTTCGTGCTTTCACCCTTGTAATGGATGATGCGGGCATCCGGGAAATACCAGTTCTCGTAGCCCCCCAGCGTGATGCGATAACTGAGGTCGATGTCCTCGCCGTACATGAAGAAACTCTCATCCAGAAGCCCCACCTCATCGAGTGTGCGTTTCCGCAGGAACATGCATGCTCCGGAGAGGATCTCGATGCGTGCTGCTTTATTTTCGGGGAGGTGTCCGAGGTGGTATCGACCAAAGAGGCTGCTTTTCGGGAAGAGGCGTGTTAGGCCGATGATCTTGAAGAAGGCGACCTGGGGCGTAGGCAGGCCACGCTTGCTTTCCGGCAGGAAATGGCCCGTGCCGTCGATCATCTTCACGCCCAGTCCACCTGCCTTGGGGTGGGCGTCCATGAAGTCGACCACCTTGCGGAAGACGTCCTCGCCCACCACGGTATCGGGGTTCAGCAGCAGCACGTAATCGCCCTGTGCTTCGCGGATGGCCTGGTTGTTGGCCCTGCTGAAGCCCACGTTGTCCTGGTTCGCGATCAGGCGTACCCATGGGAACTTCTCACGCACCATTTCCACACTGCCATCCGTGCTCTGGTTGTCCACCACGAACACCTCACCGGCAACGCCTTCCACGGCCTTCTCCACCGTGCGCAGGCATTGCTCCAGGTAGGCCTTCACGTTGTAGTTGACGATGACGACGGAGAGTTCCATGTGGCGCTGATGCATGAGGGGGCAGGAGGTCGTCAGTTGCGCTTCGTGCCCAGGTCGTAGGGTTTCCGGTCCGCGATACTGCGCCCCAGGGTCAATTCATCCGCCTGGTCAAGATCGGTACCCACACTGATGCCCCGCGCAATGGTGGTGACCAGGATGCCTGCTTCTCCCAGGCGACGGTTGAGGTAGAAGCCCGTGGTATCCCCCTCCAGGCTGCCGCCCAACGCCAATAGCACTTCCCGTACGTCACCCCGTTCCACCCGGGCCATCAGTTCGCGGGTGTTGAGGTCGTCCGGTCCCACGCCTTCCATGGGGTTGATGAGGCCCCCCAAGACATGGTACAGGCCTTTGAACTGGCGCGTATTCTCGATGGCGATCACATCGCGGATGTCCTCCACCACGCACATGAGACCACGGTCGCGACCGGCATCGCGGCAGATGGCGCAACGCGGCTCATCGCTGATGTTGCAGCACTCTTCGCAATAGCGCACCTCCTCGCGGAGCCTGCGGATGGCCTCGCTGAAGCGCAATACCTCGCCGGTATCGCGGCGCAGCAGCTCCAAGGCCAGGCGCATGGCCGAGCGGCGGCCCACACCGGGCAGGCTGGACAGCTGGTCCACGGCGGCTTCGAGCAGAGCGGAGGAGAGGGACATGGGTCGCGAAGGTAGGAGCAGGTGGGGCAGGGGCATGGGAACCAACATGTCCCCCCGAACAACTTTCATGCATGGTCCCCTGCGCTCGGCATGGATACGCCTTCCTTCGTATCCCATGACACCCGTGCTCATCCTTTCGGTCATCATTGCCTATTTCGGCCTTCTGTATGGTATTTCGGTGGTCACGTCCCGCGGTGCGGGCAACAGCGCCTTCTTCCTTGGAGAGCGCAGTTCGCCGTGGTACGTCATCGCCTTCGGCATGATCGGTGCCTCCCTGAGCGGTGTCACGTTCATCAGTGTGCCAGGCATGGTGGGTACCGACAAGTTCAGTTACCTCCAGATGGTGCTTGGCTACCTGCCCGGCTATGCGGTCATCGCGTTCGTGTTGATGCCGCTCTATTACCGGTTGCAGCTCACCTCCATCTATGGCTACCTCGGCCAGCGCTTCGGGCGCAGCAGTTACCTCACCGGTGCCTGGTTCTTCCTGCTCAGCCGCAGCCTGGGTTCCGCGGCGCGCCTCTATCTGATGGCCGTTGTGCTTCAGTTCCTGCTGTTCGATGCATGGGGGATCCCCTTCTGGCTGACAGCGGTGGTCACCATTGCGCTCATCTGGCTCTACACGCATCGCGGTGGCATGCGCACCATCATCTGGACCGACACGCTGCAGACGCTTTTCATGCTGTTGGCCGTGGTGCTCACCGTGCTGATGGTGGGGCAGAGAATGGGGTGGGGGCTGGGTGAACTGGTGGCCCAGGTGCAACAAAGCCCGCTGAGCCAGGTCTTCTTCTTCGATGACCCCAAGCCCGGCACCTACTTCTGGAAGCAGTTCCTCGGGGGCATGTTCATCGCCATCGCGATGACGGGGCTCGACCAGGACATGATGCAGAAGAACCTCAGTTGCCGCAACATCCGCGAGGCGCAGAAGAACATGGTGTCCTTCAGTCTGGTGCTGGTGCTGGTGAACCTGGTGTTCCTGGCCCTGGGCGCGGTGCTGGTGCTGTACGCGGAACATTTCGACATCTTGTTGCCCGCGAAGGCAGACCAGATCTATCCGTTCCTCGCGACCGGTGGCGTGCTGCCCGTGGCGGTGGGCCTGCTTTTCATCCTGGGCCTCATCGCGGCTGCTTATTCCAGTGCCGACAGCGCGCTCACCGCCCTCACCACCAGCGTGTGCGTGGATGTGCTCGAGATCGATCGCAGGCCCGAGGCGGAGCGGCTTCCCTTGCGCCAACGGGTACACCTGATCATGAGCGTGGTGATGGTACTGCTGATCCTGCTCTTCAAGCTACTGAACGACGACAGTGTCATCAAGACAGTGTTCAAGGTGGCAGGCTATACGTACGGACCCCTGCTGGGGCTCTTCGCCTTCGGTATGCTGACCCGCTGGGCGGTGAACGACCGCTGGGTGCCGCTGGTGGCGGTGCTTTCACCGGTGATCACCTTCTTGCTCGACCGCAATTCAGTGCTGCTCTTTGGTGGCTACACCTTCGGGTTCGAGCTGCTTTTGGTGAACGCTGCGATCACGTTCGTGGGCCTGTTGCTGGTGCGGGTCAGTGTAGTTGGCACTGTGCCGGTACAAGGCTGACCCATTTTTTTCGGACCACCCAACCCTGGCGCCTGTGCTGCCGTGTATGGTAGTGGACGGAATTCACCGTTCGCCTTTGATCATGTTCGCATGCAGATGGTGAGGATCATTTTCGCTACCGCGCTCACGGCAGCGTTGGTCGTTGGGTGTGCAAAGGAAGAGGACGTACCATCCACGCCCAATGTGCCTGGTGTGCCCGCCACGAACGCCTTGCTGGCCCTGTTCGATCAACATGTGCAGGCGGCCACACAACAGTTCACACTGAATGCGGCGACCGGTGGGATCGTGAGCGGTGCCGATGGTGTGACGTTCTTCTTCCCGCCCAATGCGTTCCGCACGGCTGCAGGCGCTGCGGTGACCGGGTCAGTTCAGGTGGACCTGGTGGAGGCCATGACCGTGGGAGACATGCTTTGGCTGAACAAGCGCACAGTTGGCAACGACAACGGCCAATTGCGACCATTGGTGAGCGGAGGGCAGTACTTCTTGGACGTGACACAAGGTGGCCAACAACTGCGCCTTGCGGAGAATGCAGGCTTTGTGAACGTACCTGCCCCGAATGGCGTGGACCCCAACATGCAATTGTTCAGTGGTACGGTGGATGGGAACGGCATCATCACTTGGGATCCGTTCGGCGACCCCAATGAATTTCAGGGTGATACGCTCGGCTACAGCTTCCCGAACGGCTCGTTGGGTTGGGTCAACTGCGACTATTTCATGAGCCAGTCCCCGCTCACCGGCGTTCAGGTGAACTGCCCTGCCGGCCATAACGGTTCGAACACCGTTGTCTGGCTGGTCTTCCCCGTCCAGAACAGCCTGACAGGTCTGAGCTCGAGCGGTACGAGCACGTTCTCCACCGGATCCACGTATCAATTGCCTGTGGGGCTGCCTGTGCAGGTCGTCGCGCTGTCCAACGTGGGTGGCTCTTATTCCTGGGCGATCCTGAGCACAACGATCACCATGGGCATGACCGTGGATCTGACCTTTGAGCCCACCACGCTCGAGGAATTCCAACAATTCGCGGGAAGTCTATAGCGTGGGAACATGACCATCGATCGCGTCCCGGGGTCGCGCTCCGGGGCGCGATCGCTCTGTTCTGGTCCTCAGTCCTGCCGCTGCCAGTTCCGCTCGATCACCTCCAATAGCTCCGTGTGGATCGCGCTGTTGCTGGCCACGATCTCCTCATCGAACACGGGGTCCTTGCTGGGGAGGAAGCCACTGACCTTGCCGCCCGCCTCACGCACCAGCAGCACACCGGCCGCCACATCCCAACTGTTGAGGCCGTACTCGTAGAAGGCTTCGAAGCGCCCGCAGGCCACATAGGCCAGGTCGGCGGCCGCACTGCCCAAGCGACGGATGCCGCGCGTACGGTGCATCAGTTCGCGCAGCAGGTCCATGTACTCGCTTTCATATCCGAAGTCATCGTACGGAAATCCGGTGGCGAGCAGGCTGTCCTGTAGCTCCTTGCGAGCGGATACGCGGATCGGCTGGCCGTTGAGGTAGGCGCCGCCGCCTTTCCAAGCGGTGAACCGCTCATCGCGGGTCACCTCATGCACCACGCCCAATAAGGGTTCGGTGCCATCGAGCAGGGCGATGCTGATGCAGTAGCACGGCACGCCATGCACGAAGTTGGTGGTCCCGTCCAACGGATCGATGACCCAGTTGAGGCCGGTGCCCTGCTCGCCGCTGCCCTCCTCGGCGATGAAGCCTGCGCCGGGCAGAAGCTTCTCCAACGCCTCCACGATCCGGTCCTCGGCCGTGTGGTCCACATGGGTCACCAGGTTGTTGGCGCTCTTACTGGAAACGCCCGCATCTGTGAGCTTCGGTGCTTCGGCGCGGATGAAGGCGGCGATGTCGACGCAGAGGTCGGCAACTTGTTCGGTGAGGTGCTTCAGGTCCATGGGTATGGGCGCTTGGAAGTTCGTTCGTAGACCGTTCAGTTGATGGCTGCCGTATTCCGGTGGCGCAGCCAGAGCATGCCGCCGATACCTGCCAGCATCAGTAGCGTTGCGATGATCTCGGCCTGGGTGATCGTGCCGAGGACGTGCACATTCACACGGATCTTCTCGATGAAGAAGCGTTCGAGCCCGTTGAGGAAAAGGAAGAGGAAGAAGATCATGCCGGGGGGCGTCAGGCGCTTTCGCAGGCTCCACAGCAGGAAGAAGAAGCCCACGCACACCACCGTCTCGTACAGGGGGGTGGGGAAGACGGTCTCCGGAAGCACGGTGCAATATCCCTCGAAGCAGGGCCTACCATCGATCAACGGCACACCCACGCTGTTCACGTTGTTCGGATAGTCATATTGCCACAACCATTTCGGCCCGGGTCCGGTGAAGGTGGTGTTCACGATGCCCCAGTCACCGTCGCCGCTCACCTGGCAGCCGATGCGGCCGATGCCGTAGGCGAGCATGACGCCAGGTGCGGCACTGTCCGCTCCCTGCCAGGGTTCGATGCCGTGCCTCACGAAGTACCGGATCACCATGGCACCTGCCAGGATGAGACCACCATACATGGTAAGGCCGCTGAAGATCCTGTCACCTGCAGGGTCCTGCACGAAGGAGATGAACTCATCGGGGTTCTCCAGCCAGTGGAAAAGCTTCGCGCCGATGATGCCCCACAGCGCCGCTTGCATCGTGATGTTATTGGCATGCTCGCTCGGCAGCATTCGCACCTCCTCCACCTTGGGTGTGGCCAATTGCTCCTTCTTCTTTTCGCGCCACTTCAGGAAGGCCAGGGCAGCCGCACCCAACAATCCTCCCACCAGCGAACCGGTGCCACTGAGCAGAAAACCCTGTGGGTCTGCCGTTGCCTCGGAGAAGTTGAGCGCGAGGTGGAGCCCTTTGAACCCGAGCAGGAAGCCGAGCACCCCATTACCGATGAGGTCTCCCACGGTGGCAGGCGCCCCGACCACCATCTTGCGCATGGATCCCTTCAGGAGGCCGCTGCGTTCCCGTCGGCGCAGTTCCAGGCTTAGCGTCCAGCTCGCGAATACGAAGGCCAGCGCCACGAAAAAGCCGAAACTGTTCACGAAACGGAGGAACGGAAGGTCCAGACCCAGGAGGTCGAGCAGCGCGTGGTACAGGGTGGGGTACATGCGTTCAGTTGGCCAGTTGGTTGGTGGTGGTCCGGCTGCGGGAGTGATCCCGGTCGGCGCCTGCGATCACGTTACCGATGACGTGTCCATCGCCGTTGATGCGATGAAGTTCAATGGACACGATACGGTTGGCCAGTGCAGGGTCGTATGGCAGGACAACCCGGACATAATTGTCGGTGAAGCCGTGGATCTCCGTGGCGTGGGGATCATCACCGGCCTCGAGGAGCACAGGGCGCACCGTCCCGAGGTGGCGTTCGTAGTGGGCGCGGAGCAGCTTGCTGCCAAGGATGCGGATTTGCTTGGTGCGTTCTCGCCTTACCTCCATGGGCACGCTGTCATCCATGCGGACCGCGGTGGTGTTGGCACGCTCGCTGTAGGTGAACACGTGCAGGTAGTCCACAGCGATGGAACGCAGGAAGGCATGGGTGCGCATGAACTCTTCTTCGGTCTCGCCGGGCGTACCGGTGATGACGTCCACCCCGATGCAAGCGTGCGGCATCCGCTCCTTGATACGCGCCACACGGTCCGCATACAAGGTTGTGTCATAGCGCCGGCGCATGCGCTCCAGGATGGTGTCGCTGCCGCTTTGAAGGGGGATGTGGAAGTGCGGTACGAAGCGCTTGCTGCCAGCCACGAAGTCGATGATGCCATCGTGGCACAGGTTCGGTTCGATGCTGCTGATGCGGAAACGCGGAATGCCTTCCACATTGTCCAAGGCGCGGAGGAGGGCCAGGAAGTCCTCCCCCTCCCGCGGGTCGCCATCGGAAGTGCCGGTATGCTTTCCAAAATCCCCGGTGTTCACTCCGGTGAGCACGATCTCCTGAACACCGCTGGCAGCGATGCGCTCAGCAATGGCCACCGTCTCCGAGATGGTGCCGCTACGGCTTCTTCCGCGGGCGAGCGGGATGGTGCAAAACGAGCAGAAATAATCGCAGCCGTCCTGTACCTTCAGGAAGGTGCGTGTCCTGTCGTTGGTATTGTAACTGGGGATGAAGCGCTTCACCTCCTTGATGGGGGAGACGATCGCTTTGCCATGCGCGCGGTCAGGAGCATCGAACGCGGCCAGCTGCCGATCGATATGGCTTGCGAGGTCGAACTTCTCGTTCGCACCAAGCACCAGGTCCACTCCCGGGATGGCAGCGATGCTGGTCGGCTTCAATTGGGCGTAGCAGCCCACCACGGCCACGAAGGCAGCTGGATTGATGCGCACGAACCGCCGGACCCACTGCCGGCATTCCTTGTCGGCGTTCTCCGTTACACTGCACGTGTTGAGGATGAAGACATCCGGACGGTCTTCCACGTGCACCCGTGCGTACCCTGCCTCCTCCAGCGAACGGGCCAACGTACTGGTCTCGCTGAAGTTGAGCTTGCAGCCAAGGGTGTGGAAGGCGACGGTGCGGGGAGCGCTCATGGCACACATGTCCTTGGCATCGGGTGCACGCGATGCCGGCAGGGCCGCAAAGGTACCCCGAGTGGAATGAAGGGGTCGGCCGTTGGGTTGTGTACTTTTCATTCCTCTTTAAGTCGTTGATAATGAGGTGTTAGAATATTTTTCTTTGCAGATATTGAACCCCGCACGGGCAACCGATCCGGACTTCCTCGTCTTCTTCATGCTATCTTCACCGAACGTCATGGAACGCACCAGACCTGCCGACCGCAGCCAGCTGATCCGATTCAGCGCAGTGCTCTTTTCGCTGCTCGCGCTCACCTCCTTCCTGCTTGCCAGGGTGGCCGCCTAGGCCGCTATCTATCCTGGCCGTATGCGTTGCATCCTTTCGGCCTCTGTGCTGCTCTGCTGCAGCGCACTTTACGGCCAGCCCATTACGAATGCCCTTCTCTGGCGCATAGTGCCTGTATCACATGCGGATACCAGTTATCTGTACGGCACCATGCACAGTACGGATGAGCGGGCGTTCGGCCATGTGGCGGATGCACAGGCGGTGCTTTCACGATGCACCACGGTGGCCGGAGAGCTCGACCTCAGTGGCACGGGGAATATGGCCCTTGCGCTCATGGACAGGCTGTTGCTCCCGGAGGGAAGCACGTTGAGCACGCTTTACACACCGAGGCAATGGAAGCGGCTTGAACCGGCATTGCGAGCTGAGCTTGGTCCATTGATGGCCCCCATGATGCAGCGTATGAAGCCTTTTTTCGTCCTGGCCACGCTCAGTCAGGGCGACATGGCTGCCGATCGCCCCCGCATGCTGGATGATGCGCTGATGCAGGAAGGGCGTGCTCTTGGGAAGCGCGTGATCGGTCTTGAGACGGTGGACGAACAGATGGCGGCGCTTGACGCCATACCGCTCCATGAACAGGCGCGCCTGCTCCATGATCATGTGTTGGGGAACAAGCGCGGCGATGACCTCGATGCCCTGCACGACGCCTACGCCGCGAAGGACCTGGAGCGCATCCGCCGGCTGACCAACGAGGCCTCCACGGTTTCCGCTGCATTCGAGAAGGCGCTCATCACGGACCGCAACCGGATCCTTGTGCAACGCATGGACAGTGTGATGGGCGCTGATGGCAGGGTCCTGTTCCTGGTCGGTGCGGCTCATCTGCCTGGTCCTGAAGGGTTGATCGATGGTCTGCGGGCCATGGGGCATCGCGTGCAGCCTGTTGGGGCGCAACCTGGAGGTGTCGCAGAGCAGGCCATCAAAAGAGGGACCCTCCAGCACGTTGACAAGGCAGAGTGATCAGTGCGGTGGAAGGAGACCACGCGTCGCAAGGCTGTCCAGGAAGAGTGCATTGAACCGCTCCACACCATGCTGGTTCATGTGATGTCCATCGTAGAAGAACTCAGCCTCATCACCGCGCAATGCATCGCTCAGGTCCAGATAGGCAGCTGCAAGCGGGCGTAATTGTCGGTCGAGCTCCATGCGGTCCTCCGGCAGATATTGATATGGAGCTGTGACCGGAGTATGTGCCAGGATGACCGGTATCCCTTTGGTCTTCGATGCCGCCAGAACATGGTTGAAGGCCTGCCACTGGTTGGAAGGTGGAGACCACTTGAAGTGGATCCTGCTGCTCGTTGGTTTGAAGTGCCTTCCGCTTTTTTCCACGTAGCCGCCTGGAACGTACAGGTCGTTATCTGCGGCCCGGAAAAGCGGCTCTGTGAAACCAATATTGGCGCCGACCAATATCCTCCAGGCAGAGAATATCGCGGTATTCCATACGGTTGCATGTCGGCTCTCCAATGCAGCCATCAGCAGGTGACGGTCCAGCGGTGCATTGGATAGAAGGTTCAGGAACGACTCCACGCCCTCTGTGTTGAACGTGGTGGGGAACACGTCGAATATGATCAGCTTCGGTTTGAAGCGGTCTATGTAACGCTCGTACAGGATCTTCGTCTGGACCGGGGTTTGTGAGCTCGATCCCAGGTTGAAGCTGGTATATCCTGCCTTGCTGAAAATGCGTGGGTCGAACCCGCGATAGGCATGGGAGGATCCCAAGAACAGGATATCCACCTGCCCGGTCGTGTCGGCATCCTGCAGGCGGTTGTATAGATGACCATATCCGCCGCGGGCGTATTTGATGTTCCGGTGTTGGCTGAACGGTGATATGGTTCCCGCGAGAACGATCACGGCCACATACGCGGGTATCGCGAACAGCACGAACAGGAGCACGCTGGTGAGGTAGCTGCGCATCAGAACTGGAAGTAGATGAACGGCGCCTCCTCCGTACGCATGAACAGGCCGATCATGGCGATGAGCATGGAATAGAACCCCCAGCGGACAGGACGCGGCCAACCCATGCCGATACGTTCAATGGCATACCCTGATGTTCTGCCCTTCCATTCCAAGCATACAAAAAAGCAAACCAGCAAGGGCAGGTTATTGTTGCCAACATCGGGCAGGCGAATGAGCGATGTGCTTGCCATCCCTCCCAAATAGTCGAGTGCCTGTTTCATGTCCTGTGCACGGAAGAAGACCCATGCCACACATGTGATGGTGAAGGTGCCAAGCATTTGTGCGGCTTCACGCGGGGTTGGAAGTAGACGCCCTTCGGCTGGGTTCCCCAAATTCTGTCTGTTGCGTCCTGCCAATAGCAGCGGCAGGAAATACAGCGCGTTCAGCGCACCCCACGCAACAAATGTCCAATTGGCGCCGTGCCAGAAGCCGCTGACAAGGAAGATGATGAAGGTGTTGCGCACACGCATCGCGGTGCCCCCGCGACTGCCACCGATCGGCACATACAGGTAGTCACGGAACCAGGTGCTGAGGCTGATGTGCCAGCGCCGCCAGAATTCGGCAATGTCACGGGAGAAATAGGGGAACGCGAAATTTTGCATCAATTCAAATCCGAACAACCGTGCCGTGCCGATCGCGATGTCGCTATATCCACTGAAATCCCCATAGATCTGGAAGGCGAAGAAAACGGCGCCGAGGACCAGCGTGCTGGCTCCGGCCGTCTCATGTGAAGCAAAGATCCGATCCACCTGTTCGGCACAATTGTCCGCGATGACCAGCTTCTTGAAAAATCCCCATAACATCTGGCGGCTACCATTCACCGCAGCGGTACGGCTGAATTTTCGGGGTGTGGCGAATTGGGGGAGGAGGTTGCTTGCGCGCTCGATCGGGCCTGCCACCAATTGTGGAAAGAAGCTTACGAACGCGGCGAAATCCCTCGGGTTCCGGCTGGCCTTCAGGTCGCCCCGGTACACATCGATGGTATAGCTCAGTGTTTGGAAGGTGTAGAAGCTGATGCCCACCGGCAGGATGATGTCGAGACGTTCCGATCCCAGAGGCATGCCGAACAGGCTGAAAGCACCGTTCACTTGGTCCAGGAAGAAGTTGAAATACTTGAAGAAGCCCAATAACCCGAGGTTCACGCCAAGGCTTGTCCATAGCAGCAGGCGCCGCCGGCGTTCATCGGTGCTGTTCGCGATGCCAATGCTGAGGTAGAAGTCCAGCATGGTGCTGAATGCGATGAGCACCAGGAAGCGTATGTCCCACCAACCATAGAAGACATAGCTGGCAACAAGCAACAACCCATTCCGTAGGTCGGTACGCCGCCCCGGTATGGCCCAGAAAATGGCGAACACCAAAGGCAGGAACACCGCGAAATCGAGCGAGTTGAACAACATCGGCCTGGTGCTCAGGGGGCGGGCAAAGATGAGCGTTCGTGCCGAACCCAGCGTTGGTGATGGCCTGCCTTATTCCCCTTGCAGGGCGAGCATGCAGCTCACCGGGTGATGGTCACTGAAGGCTTCGGGGTGTGTGCGGAAGTTCCAGCTCTCCACCGAACCGGCATGCATGATGTGGTCGATACGGAAGCTGGGAAGGTTGCCGATGTATGTGCCGCCCAGTCCACGTCCGCTCTCCACGAAGGCATCGAGCAGCCCGTCCCGGAGCAGTCCGTAGCCGTAGCTCATCGGCACATCGTTCATGTCGCCGCAGTAGATCACCGGGTGTGGGCTCTCGCGGATGTGCGCTGCGATGCGATCCACCTCGCCAGCACGCTGTCGCATGCCACGCCGCAGCAGTTTCAGGATGCGCAGGCCACCGCGTTTGAGCGTATCGCTGTCTGTATCCGTGTCCAATTGCTCCAGGAACCGGTGTTCAGCACCACCGAAATGGTAGGATGCAAGGTGAGCATTGTAAACACGGACCGTGTCATCTGCCAGCCGGATGTCAACCCAAATACACTGGTTGTTGGTGTGGACGCCCAGGTCCACGTGGCCGTGGGCAAGGATCGGTAATCTGCTGAAGGTGGCGATGCCGAACTGTTGTCCCCGGCTGGTGCGCTTGGTGAAGAGTTCGTGGTTGTGGACATAACCGAGGTCCTTCACCAACGCACGTCCGGTCACGAAAGGCTCACCGGAATCGCGATGGAAATACTCCTGCAGGCATAGGATATCGGCCTGTTCACGTTCAAAGAATGCGAACATGCTGTCGCGTGTGGTCTTGTTGCCGCTCCAGTTGTAGAGGTCGAACAACCGGACATTATATGAAAGCAGCTTCACCGCTGTTGAACCTTCCGTCTTCACGGGTTCCTTTCGCCCCGCCAATTGCACATGGTCCGTCACATGCGACCAGCCGAGGAGAACGGTGAGCGCTGACAGCAGGACACGCTTTGGCCTGAAGACCGTCCACCACAGGATGAAGCCTGCATGCACGATCAGCTGGAACGGGTAGGAGAGTGCCAGTAGCGATAGCCACCACGCGCGCATCGGGCTCACATGCGGTGCCAGATAGGTTAGCAGCAGCACCAATACGGCCAGCACATTGGCCCACCATAGAGGCAGCAGCCAGCGCGATGGCCGCGTGCGTGGTGGGCTTTCCGGTGCTGTCGATCCCTTCTCCATCTCCGATCAGGTTCGCCCGCTCGCCCTGAACAGCAGGTCCTTTTCCTCTTTCGTGAGGCTGTCGTAGCCACTGCGCGAGATCTTGTCGAGAATGGCATCTATGCGGGCCTGTGTGCCCTGTGAGCCGGTATGTGTGGCACGCGTCGGTGTATCCGGGCGCTTTGCGACCTTCAAACGCGCGTCTCCCTTTGCCGGGCGGAACAGTCTGCCAAGCGCCTCCAACGCGTTCATCAAGCCCATGGCCGGATCGTTCCCTTTTTTCAGTTGGAGTGATGCCAGGATGCCGAACAGGGCGCCGCCGATGTGAGCTTCGTGTGCCACACCATCGCCGCTACCGATGCCCACAAGGTCCAACAGAAGGAAGAACGCAGCCACATAGGCCAATTTCACCGGCCCGATCAGGATCAAATGGACGGGCATGTCCGGACGATAGGCGGCGATGCCCATGAACACGCCGAGGGCACTGGCCGATGCTCCCATGATGCCAAGGCCGTGAGGCGCACCGTGCAGGGAAGGAAGCAGCCATTGCGCCACCAAGAACAGGGCCATGCCGCTAAGGCCGGAAAGCAGGTAGTAGCCCAGCATCCGCCTCCCACCCAGCAGGTCCTGGAAGAGCCGTCCCCCGAACCAAAGCAGCACCATGTTCCAGAAGATGTGGCCGAGACCGGTATGGGTGAACATGTACGTCAAGACCGTCCATGGGCGGGTCAGGAGGGTGGCCGGATCGGCTGTGGACCGAAGCCACTGGACCACATAAGTATCGCGCAAGGCTTCAGCCGCAGGACCGCTTCCGGCGATCGGCAGGAGCACTACTTTCAGCAGCACCAAGGCCACGAAAACCGCTACATTGACTAGGATCAGGCGAATGGTCATGCCTCCCATCCGCCATTGCATCCGCAGGTCGTCCGTTACGCTCATCGCTTCAGGAAGGTGCCGTGCACATCGGCCACCGTTCCTGTGCAAAGGTCGCACTGCGAAGGTCTCGCAGGGCACCGCGCATGGAGCCGGGATCAGCGATGGCCGGATGTGTCATTGCCCGCGATGCCGCCAGAGTTGGATGAGGACGTAGCCGACCACCATGCCCCCGAGATGGGCCAGGTGCGCCACGTTGTCATCGGGGTCGCGTTGCAGGCTCATATACACGGTGATGGCCCCGTAGATCAGCACAAAGTACTTCGCCTTGATGGGAATGAAGAGCGGGAATACCATCAACTCCACGTTCGGGAAGGTCATCCCGAAGGCGAGCAGCACGCCGTAGATCGCTCCTGAGGCACCTACCATGGGGGTGTTCAGCAGCGCGTTCAAACGGCCCATGTCCACATCCACGTAATTGCGCCCACCGGCCCACAGTTCGCCTCCCTCCAGCAACACTTGCTCGTATTGCTCCTGGCTGAGCAGTGTGCGCAATTCCATATGGTCGAAGTAGTGGGCACCACTGTAGAAGAGCGCTGCGCCCACACCTGTGATCATGTAGAACGTCAGGAAGCGTTGGCTGCCCCATTTGTATTCCAGTGGTGGTGCCAGCATATACAGGCCGAGCATGTTCAGGAAGAGGTGTGCGGTGCCTCCGTGCATGAACATGTGGGTTACCAGCTGCCATGGACGGAAACTGGGTGAACTGAAATAATGCAGGCCCAGATGTGTATCCATGTCCGATCCGCCCCAATTACCGAGGCCGGTCACCTTCACCAGGAAGAGAAGGACATTGATGATGAGCAGGTTCTTCACCACCACCGGCAAACCGGCGAAGGGGTTGGCGTCCATGCGCATGGCAGTGGGGAGGGGTGCGTTGTTCGGCGTGTTGCCACCGGACAACGGCCGCTAAGGTATGGAGCCGTTCCGGGCGTTACCGCTCGAACCTGTCGGCCAGTTCATCGAGACCGTAGGTGATGAGCGTGGGCTTGCCCAGGGGCGTGTGGTGTGGATGTTCACAGGCGAAGAGACGGTCGATGAGATCGTGCATCTCAGTCACGCCAAGTGCGCGGCCCGGACGGATGGCCATGCTCCGGGCCATACTGCGGGCCAGCACCTTGTGCCGCTCGTTGCGCAGGCCGCCGCGTTCGCGCTTCAACTGTTCCAGCAGCAGCTCCAGCAGCTGCCCCGGGTCCTGGTCCGCGGCTTCCGCAGGCATGCCGTTCACCTGCAAGGTGCGCCCGCCGAACAGACCGAGGTCGAAACCCATGCTGCGCAGCTCCGGAAGCACCTCCTCCACGAGTGCCAGGTCCGTGGCGCTCAGTTCCAGATGGCGGGGGAAGAGTTCCGTCTGGCTTAGCCCGGCACCCTGCTCCAGGAGCTTCAGGTTACGCTCGTAAAGGATGCGTTCGTGCGCGCGCTGCTGGTCCACCACCAAAAGACCGTTGCGCAGTTGTGCCATGATGTACCGACCGTGCAGTTGGAACACCGGTCGTTCGCCTTCGGGCACCTCCTGTTCGCGCATGGGCAGCACCTGAGTGCGCGATGCCACATGGCTCGCCACGGTATCCTCCTCCGCGGGCGTGACCATGCCCAGCTGGAACAGTTGCTGCCAGCCTTCCGGACTGGGCCGTGGTGGTGCGGTGAAGGCCCCCATGTCGGTGGGCCGCCACGCCGGTGCCTGACCGGTGCCTGTGTTGGTCTGGGCGGCCAGCAGTGCAGGTTCGGGCTCGAAGTCCAGGCTGGGTACGATGTTGAAGCGCCCCAACGCCCGCCGCACCGCCGCATGCACAATGGCGTATACCATGCGGTCGTCGCGGAACTTGATCTCGGTCTTGGTGGGGTGGATGTTGATGTCTATCTGCGCCGGATCCAGCTCGATGTGCAGGAACCATCCCGGATGCGTGTCGCGCGTTACCAGTTCCTCGTAGGCCTTGCGCACCGCGTGATCCAGGTAGCTGCTACGGATGAAGCGCTGGTTCACGAAGAAGTACTGCTCGCCCCGCGTGCGTTTGGCGTACTCCGGTTTACCCACGAAGCCCTGCACCGTGAGCAGTTCGGTATGCTCTTCCACGGGCACAAGACGCTCATCGAACTTCCGGCCGAAGAGGCCCACGACACGCTGGCGTAGCGCCCCATTGCCCATGCCGGGCGCCAGGTTGAACTCCTCGTGCTCGTTGTGTACCAGCTGGAACGCAATGTCGGGATGGGCCAGGGCCACGCGTTGGAACTCGTCGATGACGTGACGCAGCTCCACGCCGTCGCTCTTGAGGAACTGGCGGCGGGCCGGTACATTGTAGAACAGGCTGCGCACGGCGATGGTGCTGCCCGGCGCGCAGGCCATCGGCTCCTGGGTGCGCAACTTGCTGCCTTCCATGAGCACCCGGGTGCCCAGTTCCTCGCCGTGTTCACGGGTGCGCAATTCCACCTGGGCGATGGCTGCGATGCTCGCGAGCGCCTCTCCCCGGAAGCCCTTGGTGCGCACGGCGTTCAGGTCGTCGGCCAGGCGGATCTTGCTGGTGGCATGTCGCTCGAAGCACAAGCGCGCATCGCCCGGGCTCATGCCCTTGCCATCATCGGTCACCTGCACCAGCGTGCGACCGGCGTCCTTCACCACCAGCACGATGCGTGTGGCGCCGGCATCCACGCTGTTCTCCAGCAGTTCCTTCACCACGCTCGCCGGCCGCTGCACCACCTCGCCCGCAGCGATCTGGTTGGCCACATGGTCGGGCAGCAGACGGATGATATCGGCCATCTCAGTGGTTCAGTAGCCCGAAGCCACGCATGAGGAAGAACAACACCGCGCTCACGCCCACCAGGACCATCGCCAGCCGTGCGGTGCGCCCGTTGTCATGGTGCTGCCGCTGCCAGCTTTGGCGCATCTGATGGCCCAGACGTGCGCGATCCCCGGCCACCAGCGCCTCCTGTGCACCCCGGTCGCGCGCCTGCTTCAGCCGTTCGGCGCGTCCCTCCGCCTCGGCGTCGTAGTGCCTCGTGGGCAGGTCGAAGCCGCGCGGTTTCCGCTGCTTGAACAGGCTGAACTGGGCGGGGAGTTTGGGGGGATTCATGACCTACACCACAAAAGTACGACAGGGGGCAGCCGTTCCATGGGTCCCTGGTCGGCCTGCCATGCAAGAACGCAGGTGCCGATGCCGTTCCGCACGTACCTAACCACCGTGCACCTGTTCAAAAGTGGCCCGTTATTCGCTCCATACCCCCTTGGAGCTCCGGTAGCTTCGTGCCATCCGTCATGCACCGCACGCGCAACGCCATCCTGCTCTTTACGCTCGCCCTGCTCACCCTCGGCAGTACACCGCCCAACGGTCGTGCCACGGGCCAGGTGCCGCCCTTCCTCTCCGATGATACGTTCTGGGCCGATTCCGTGCTCAGCACCCTGTCCCTCGATCAGCGCATCGCGCAGCTGATGATGGTGGCGGCTTACTCCAACAAGGATGCGAAGCACGAGGCGGAGATCGAAGCGATGGTCCGCGACCGCAACATCGGAGGGTTGATCTTCTTCCAAGGTGGTCCGCAGCGTCAAGCGCGCCTCACCGACCGTTACCAAGCGGCTGCGCCCACGCCCCTGCTCATCGGCATGGACCTGGAGTGGGGTTTGGCCATGCGCCTGGACAGCACCGTCCGGTACCCCCGGCAGATGACGCTCGGTGCCCATCGCGATGATGCCTTGATCACGGAGATGGGGATCGAGATCGCGCGGCAGATGAAGCGGTTGGGGGTGCATGTGAGCTTCAGTCCGGTCGTGGACGTGAACAACAATCCGGCCAACCCGGTCATCAATGATCGCAGCTTCGGGGAGGACCGCGAGCTGGTGGCGCGCAAGGGCATCGCCTACATGCGGGGTCTTCAGCAGGGCGGCGTCATCGCCACGGCCAAGCACTTCCCCGGTCATGGCGATACCGATACCGATTCCCACTATGGATTGCCCCTCATCGCGCACAGCCGCACCCGCCTGGATTCACTCGAGCTCTACCCTTTCCAGCGATTGGTGGATGAGGGGCTTTCCGCCATGATGGTGGGACATCTCGAAGTTCCCGCGCTCGATCCCACCAAGGGGCAGCCCAGCACTTTGAGCAGACCCATCGTTCAGGACCTGTTGGAGCGCGAGATCGGTTTCCGCGGTCTGGTGTTCACCGATGCATTGAACATGAAGGGTGTGGCCAACGCTGAGAAGCCTGGTGAGATTGAATTGCGGGCGCTGCGGGCCGGCAACGATGTGATGCTGTTCCCCCAGGATCCGGTGAAAGCCATCGAACGCATCCGGCAGGCCGTGCAGAGCGGCGAGCTCGATCCCCTGATCATCGACCATAGGTGCCTCAAGGTGCTGCGCGCCAAGCAGTGGGCAGGCCTCCACCACCGTGCCCTTGTAAATACACCGGGGCTCATGGACGACCTCAATAACGAGCGTGCCAGGCTCCTACGGAGGCAACTCTATGGCGCGGCCATCACCGTTCTCAACGACCGTGATAATAGTCTCCCGTTCCACTCCTTGCAAGAGCAACGCATCGCTTCTCTGGTGATCGGTGCCGATGCTGGCAACGCCTTCCAGCGCCATCTGCAGCGTTACGGTGATATCGCCACCTTCGCCTGTGGCAAGAGCCTGCGCCGCGATTCGCTCACCGCGTTGCTCACCCAACTGGAGCGCTTCGATCGGGTGATCGTGAGCGTGCATGGCACCAGTTATCGCGTAAACAAGGACTTCGGTATCCCGGAGACGGCCATGGACATCGTTCGCGAGGTGGCGGCCCGCAAGCCAACGACCTTCTGCCTTTTCGCGAACCCCTATCGTCTTGCCCGGGCCAACGGGGCACACTACCTGGCAAGTGTGGTGGTGGCCTACGAGGAGACGGACGATACGCAGGACCTTGTGGCCCAGCTGCTCTTCGGGGCTCGCTCGGCCGATGGCATGCTGCCCATCACGGCGTCCTCGTTCTACCGAAAGGGTGATGGCCGGCGCGTGGAAGCGTGCGGCCGGATGGGCTTTACCTCACCGGACGAGCTTGGTATTGCCGGTCGTCAGTTCGCCGCCATGGACCGCATCGTGCAGGAAGGTATCGCGGCGCGCGCCTATCCGGGTGCACAGGTGCTGGTGGCCGTTGATGGCCAGGTGATCATCAACAGGGCCTATGGCTCCAGCTCCTACGAGGGAAAGCGTGCTGTGCGCACGGATGACCTGTACGACCTTGCCTCGATCACCAAGGTGGCCAGCACCACGCTGGCCCTTATGAAACTGGTGGACCAGGGGCAGGTGGACCTCGACAAGCCGCTGGGGTTCTACCTGCCGGAGCTTGAGGACCGCTACACTGCGCATGCGCGGATGGGCCTTCGCGATATCCTTACCCACCAGGCGGGCCTGAAGGCATACGTGCCTTTCCAGAACCGTATCATCACTGACGGCCATTTCAAGCCGGGTGCGGTGAGCGATACCAGCAGCGAGACTTACGGGATCCGCATTGCGGAAGGGCTGTACCTGAACAATCTATATCGTGACAGCCTGCTCACCTGGGTGCTGGAGACACCGGTTGGGGCAAAGGGAACATACCTCTACAGCGACATGGGGTATTACCTGTTACAGGAGCTCATCGAACGGCGCGCTGGCATGCCCTTGGAGCGGTATGTGCAGCAGGAGTTCTATGCTCCCTTGGGCGCCACCACGCTGGGATACCGCCCATACGAACGGTTCCCGAAAGAACGCATCGCTCCAACGGAGAACGACAAACTGTTCCGAAAGCGTCAACTGCAGGGCGATGTGCATGACCAGGGTGCCGCGCTGAAAGGCGGGGTGGCCGGTCATGCAGGCCTGTTCGGAAGTGCCACCGACCTGGCCAAGGTGATGCAGCTCCTCTTGAACAAAGGCACTTTCGGTGGTAAGCGTTACCTGAGCGAACCGGTGGTGGCAGAATTCACAAAGTGCCAGTTCTGCAAGCCTGATGGCAGTGGCAACCGGCGTGCGTTGGGCTGGGACCGGCCCGCCCAGGGCAGCAGTGGCCCCACATGTGATTGTGTCAGCTATGCCAGCTTCGGCCACACCGGCTTCACGGGCACCATGGCCTGGGCGGATCCCGAGCAGGGAGTGGTGTACATCTTCCTGAGCAACCGTGTGTATCCCGATGCAACGGAGAACAAGTTGGCGAACATGGGCATCCGCACCAAGGTGCAGGAGGTGGTGCACGGCGCGGTTGCGAGCCGTATTGCTGTCAACGGCAAAGGGCAACGTCCTCCTATGAAGCGCTGATGTACCCGATGAACCAAGCACGGAACGGCCATGTGAGGCATGGTCCGCTCCCGGTGGCTCGGCAAAGGTCCGTGCCAATGGCAGGTGTGGCGCTCAGTTCAGCACTGCGATGGCAGCGTTGAGGGCGGTGGCGAAGCCCGCTCAGGCGGGATAGGCCCGCAGCAAGTGCTGCGCCCATGGGTGCACTTGCTGGAAGCGGGTCATGCACCAGCGGATGACCCACCATGATGCCATGATCCCCACCAGCGGTGATCGCAGTTCGAAGAAAAGCACCGTCCACACACCGTTGAGGACGAATTGCCGGACCCATGCACTCATCGCCTGGTCGCGTTGAACCGACCGGTCCTGTGACCACATCAGCCCGCCGGCTGCGCCCGTCAGCACGTACAGCACCGGCCACACGGGTGCGAACAGCCAGTTCGGCGGGTTGAATGAGGGCTTGTTGGGCTCGGCGTACCAGGTTGGGACAGCTGCTGTTGTGAGCAGTCCGGTGATGGACCCAACTGTCAATACCGGCAGCACCAGAGCAGCGAGGCGGAGGATGGGTCGGGCGATCATCCCGTCGAAGTCAGTACTTGGAACGGGAGCCAGGGAACAGGCTTACATCCTCAACTCCTTCATTTCGCCCTTGTCGGTGATCCACACGTATTTGATGATGTCCTTGACCTCCTTCTTCCTGTCCGCCCATGCTTCAGGCAGTTGCAGGTGCATGGTGAGGTTGTAGGTGTACTGAACCGGTGGTTCCTTGATATCTGCGTGCAGTACGATGTCGAACTGCCCGTAGGGTACCTTGTTGTAGAATAGGGTGTTGCTCTGCTTCACATCATTCACCAACTGACCTTTGCGCCGGCTGTTGAGGCTGGTCTGTATGCGTGACCTGTAGCTGGTATAGCGGTCCAGCGGGAAATAGGCACCGTTCTTCTCGGCTGCCACGCGGTGGCTTTCGTTCACCTGAAGCCCCAGCTTCCCGAAGTTCTCAAGCTTCTGTTGCAACAGCTTCGTGGCGAACATGCGTAACGTGTCATAACACGCGCTTTGATCGTGTACGAAGAACTCCACCTTCACCAGGTCATAGATCTCCTCCATGGCCGCTGCGGTCACCAAGCGGTCCAGGATGCGTGCATCGGTGAAGCGTATATGGATGTTCTTTTGGATCTCGAACCCAGCGGGTACCTCCTGGTAGGTCTTGCTGAAGAGCTTGCGCGTCGGTTCAAGTTCGTAAACCGGCACGAAACTGAGCATGTCGGGGAACACGTCCGCCTCTTTCACACCATGCTCGATCAAGCGTCGCGTGAAGGCATTGATGCGGGCGTTCATCAGGCTGTCGGCTTCCTCTGCGGTCTGCCCCAGCTGGGTGATGTGGAAGATGGCCAGGTAACTGTCCGCCTTCATGTTCATCATGGCGTTCACTTCCAGCACCAGCATGTTGCCCTGCACGCTCGCCTTCACCGGTTGCTCCGCCTGCTGGAAGTGGATGCGGCTGCCGCTTTCGTACATCATGTTGCCCATGGCCTGCGGGTGGGCATGAAGGGCGGCCAATAGTGTTGGGAGTGCGACGAGTGAGCGTCTGAGAGGGTGCATGGGTGTTCTGTTTCGGGAGCGGTACACACCACTCCGCGAAACGTTCACCACCACCTACGCGCTGCGTGGCGGGGGCGGTGTGAGGCGCCGTGAACCCGCATACAGATCGTAGCGCAGCATCCGGCAATCCAACGCGCCGTTGTAAAGCTGGATCTTCGGTTTGGGCGTGAGCCGGATGCGCTTGGCGGCCTCCAGGTTGCTCGTGAGCACCCACGCGGTCCAGCCGGTCCACCGTTGCTTCAGCGTGTCGCCGATCATGGTGTAGAGCGCATCGATGGCCGCTGCATCGCTCTCCGCGCCGATGCCCTGCTCGTTCATGCGTTCACCGTACGGCGGGTTCATGATCAGCATGCCCGGCCCCGAAGGTGGCTCCAGCTCGGCGAAGGCGCAGTGCTGCAGGCTGATGCTGTCCTCCAGCTGGGCCGCGGCGATGGTCTCCCGCGCCTTGCCCAGGGTCACCCGGTTGATGTCCGCTCCCAGGATCACCGGTCGCGCTTCGGAGATGCGTGCCAGCAGCGAATTGCGTACGGTTGCGTACAGGGTTTCGTCGAAGGTGGGCCAGCGCTCGAACGCGAAGCGCTCGCGGTAGATCCCCGGTGGGATGTTGGCCGCGATCATCGCTGCTTCCACCAATAGCGTGCCTGAACCGCACATCGGGTCCACCAAGGGCTGTTGCCGGTCCCAGCCGCTGAGCAGTACCATGCCGGCAGCAAGCACCTCGTTGAGCGGCGCCGCATTGGTCTCCTGCCGGTAACCGCGCTCATGCAGGGAGCCTCCTGAACTGTCCAGGGAAACACTGACACGCTCGCTGATGATGTGCACGTGGATGCGCAATGCGGGGTCGTTCAGGCTCACCGAAGGACGGCGGCCACTCTTCTCGCGAAAGCGGTCCACAATGGCGTCCTTGCACTTCTGCGCAATGAACTGGCTGTGGTCCGTCCAATGCGTATTGAGGGTGGCCTTGATGGCGAAGGTGTCATCGGGCCCCATGTGATCCTGCCAGCGGATGCGCTTGATGCCGAGGTAGAGCTGTTCGGTGTTGCGGGCCTCGAACGTGGCGATGGGCACGAGCACGCGGATGGCGGTGCGCAGCGCCAGGTTGGCCTTGTAAAGGAAGCCCTCGTCTCCGGTGAAGCTCACCGCCCTGTTATGCCGCTCGGTATCGCGGGCGCCAAGCCGCACAAGTTCAGTACGCAATACCTCCTCCAACCCGAAGAGCGTTTGGGCGACCATGCGGAAGGAGCGTTGTTCCATGGTGGCGCGAAGGTCGGGCTAATGGACGCTTATCCGAAGCATACTGCGAGTGCGGTGATCAGCGCGATGCTCAGCAGGTTCACACGGTCGTTGGTCATCCACGACAGTCCGAGCCGCAATTGCATGCCATCACGGTCCTGGTCATGCCACGAGCCATCTGCTGCACGGTACCGCACCTGGAGCCAAGCGCCCAGCACACTATCCACCACCATGCCCGCCACACCCCACGCGGCAACAACGAACGGAAATGACGGTGTACCTGGCATGAGCGCAGCGGCCGTGATCGCCAGCACCACCGCACCAGCCAACGCACCCAACGTGCCTGCTAGGCTGATGCCTCCAGAGATCCCGGGCGCTACAAGCCGCCCGCTGCGCAGGTCCAATGTACCCCCGCGCACCGCCATACCGATCTCGCTGGCCCAGGTGTCGGCTGTTGCAACGGCCATGCTGACGACCATGGCGAGGTGTGCTTGCTCTTTGGGAAGTAACAGGGCTGCAGCGAGGTAGACCCCGCCATTGCTCCAGACCTGTTCGGCATCGCGCGGCCGTCCGTGCTTGGCATCGCTGGTGGCCCTTGTCGTGCGGGTCAGCCTGCCCAGTCCGGTGCTACTGGCGAAGAACACCACTAGGGGAATGATCCACTGCGCACCCTGTGCCCACACCACCGCACAACCGAGCAGGGCCGCGCTCACCGCTCCACCCAGCGTAAGCCAGCCCTTGCGTACACTAAGCCACGCGAAGGGTAGCGCAATACCTGCGGTGATCCATGCGGCGACCAGGTGTTCAGCAGCGTCGCCGTACATCAGGGCGACCAGTAGCGCAGCCGCACCCGTGGGTATCCATACGTTGTCCCAGCCCGCCGAACCGAGCGCTTCCGCCCCAGCCAGAAGCAGACTTAACAGCAGTACCGCTGCGATCATGAGGTGCACAGGCCAGGTGCTCAAGGGTGATGGCCACAATACGAGCAGCGCCGCAGTGGTGCCCACAAAGGCTGCGCTTCCCGCGAGGCTCTTACGATCGTTGGTGACATGGAAGTGCGGACTTCGCACCAGGATACCGATGATCGCTGCCGCTGCATCGCTGAGCGCCAGGATGAGCATGGGTACTGTGATGAGCCAGCGTTGGTCAGGTATGGGGAACAGCAGTAAGAGTGCCAGATAGGGCAGGGGAAAGAGCGCGATGCCCCAGCCCGGCCGGCCGCTCGCTTCGCGGAAGAAGCGCCCGCTGCCCACGGCGATGAGCAGCACAACTTCAGCCAGGAGCACCACCGCAGTGAGCGTTCCAAGGTCGTGCAGCAGCAACGGCGCGATGGCGCAGGCCCCCACTGCACCCACATGCAACACTTTGCGGCTCAGCCACTGGGGCCAGCGCGCTGTGCGGTCAACCCGGTCCATGGCCAGGGTGAGCAGCGCAACGGCTGCGCCAAGAACACCAAGGATGGTCGTATCGTTGTACATCGGCACGCCGAAGTAACGCAACCCATGGCCCACTGGATCGAACTCGAGGATCTGCCCGGCTTCCCGCCGCTGCTGCGCCGCATGCAGGTGGAGTTCATTGGCTGGCTGGTGGAGCGCTTCGGTGTGTACCGACCCATGGCCACGCTCATTGCGAACGCGTTGGAGCAGGTACGCTCCGAAGAGCTGACGGACCTGGGCTCCGGTCAGGGTGGACCCATCCGTTACCTCGCCTGCCAGCCTGCCTTGGCTGCGGTACGCTTCACCCTCACCGACCGCTATCCTTCACCCGCAGCTGACCTTCCGCAGAACGTGTACTGGCATCCTGCGCCAGTGGATGCGCTCGCTCCGGAACTACCGGGCTCAGGACCTGTGAGCCTCTTCAATACCTTCCATCACTTCACACCGGAACAGCAGGCCACGCTGGTTCGCCAGCAAGCCCATCGCGGTGTGTTGGTGCAGGAAGTGCTGCAGCCGAACTTCGTCGTGTTCCTGAAGATCTTCTTCACCACCACCTTCGGGCAGTTGCTGCTGGCGCCGTTCGTGCGGCCTTTTCGATGGGAGCGCATGCTCTTCACATATCTGGTTCCCGTGAACCTCGTCACCATACCATGGGATGGCCTTGTCAGCGTGTTCCGTTCCGATCATCCTGCCGTGCTGATCGCGCGAGTGCGGGCAGCTGCTGGTCCGGATACCGTGGTTTGTGGCGGGCTTGCAGGGCCTTGGTGGGCGCCGGTCACGTGGGTCCATTGTCTACCCCTTCGCCCATGAAGCATGCACTTGTCACGTTGTGGCAGTTCACCCGGCCGCATACCATCATCGGAAGCGCCCTGAGCGTCACGTCGATCTATGCGCTCGTGCTTTCCCTGCCCGAAGCGCATCCCGATCACCTCGGCGCATGGCTCCCCAGTCTGCTCGCAGCGCTGGCATGTAATGTCTTCATCACAGGTCTCAATCAATGGAGCGATGTGGAGGTGGACCGGATCAACAAGCCTTGGTTGCCCATTCCGGCTGGAAGGCTCACGCGTGCTGCGGCGTTGCGCATCGTGCTCATATCGTTGGCTGTGGCGCTGGTGACGGCCATGTTCCTTTCGTGGTCCTTCTTCGCCCTCATTGCGCTCATCAGTTTCCTCGGATGGGCATATTCCATGCCGCCGATACAGTTCAAGCGGCATCACTTCGGCGCAGCACTGGCCATCACGGTGGTCCGCGGGGTTCTTGTCAACCTGGGGTTCTACACCCACTACCGCGCGATGATCGCGGGGGGCGGTGGCCTTGATCCAGTGGTCGTTCCGCTCACATTCTTCGTGGCGCTCTTCAGCATCGGGATCGCCTGGTTCAAGGATATACCGGATACGCGGGGTGATGCGGAGTACCGCTTCGGCACGTTGGCGGTGCGCATGGGCCGTCCTGCAGCGCTGTGGCTGGGTGTGTTGGTGACGGGCCTTGCCTATCTATCGGTACTGATACCCGCTTGGAACGGATCGCTTCCTCACGCTTCCTGGTACTCGTTCTCGTTCGGTATCCCGTTGGTGTTGTTCGTATTGATGGCCCTTCGTTTGGAGGTCGACAACGATGTCCAGGTGAAGCGGTTCTACCTCTTTTTCTGGGGGCTGTTCTTCCTGGCCTATGCGGTGTACCCGCTCCCCTTGATCTTGCATCCCTGAAGCCTGCTTGCCGGCGTGATCAACCTTTCGGAGGGGGCTGGCGCGTTTGAAGCAGCCACTTCGGGCAAACGTTCCGCCAGGAGCGGTCCAGTACATGACGGAGCGTGCGTTCGTTCACCAGATGGAGGTGTACGTTCGTCCATCCATGCCGGCCCCATTTATTCTTCACTGCGGTGAACGCATCTGGCTGCTCCGCGCACCATTCAGCTTGTTGGTCCGGTGTCAATTTGATGACGGCACGGTCCTCCAGCACCCACCATGTGCAGAAGATCTTCTTCTTCACGCTGAAGGTTGGTCTGCCGAAAAGTTCCTGCTCCAATGAGCCCGGAAGTTCAAGGGCGAGCGGGCGTAGCAGTTGAGCGTTCATTGAATTGGATCAACGGTTCTTACACAGGTCGCCCGCTAAGTTTCCAACCAAGCCACGCCATCGGTACGTAGGCCATCACCAGGTCCATGGCGGTGAACCACATCGGTGCGGGTATGATAAAGGCTGCCGTAATGCCCCCCAGCAGGTGTAAGATGCCCACCAACAGGGCCATTGAGCGGTGGCGGCGTGTGGCCAGTAATGCCGATAACGATGCTCCGAAAAGTGAGGGTAGCGCGTGTGCCAGAAAGGGTGCGACATAGTGTTCAGCGCCCAACAAATGGTATGTGGCAGGTATGTTGGCATTGAACCCATCAGGAGTTCCAAAGACCTGCATCAGCAGACCGATCAGAAGACCGTTCAACAGCATGCAAAGCGTGATCCCTGTCAGTACGGCCAAGCTGTTGCGGAGGTTCGGATGCATTTGCGGGTAGGTGTTCCTGCTGGAGCCTTCAGCGGCGCGGACCGATCCATACGACCCGGTCGTCCTCGATACGCACAAGGCGTTGCCTATATAGGTTGCCGATGGCCTGTTTGAAGGACTTCTTGCTCATGCCGAACGCATCCAGGATATCCTCTGGCGCACTGCGGTCGGAGAAGGGGATGGAGCCTTGTCTGCGCAACCGCTCTTCCAGCCGACCACTGTGGTCGACCACGGCGCTGCGGTAACCGATGGGTTGAAGAACGATGTCCAGCTTGTTGTCCGGCCGTATCCTTCGCACCCATCCTTCCACGCGGTCGCCCACGTCCACTGGGCGGAACACATCGCTGGCGTGAACCAGCCCCTGATGCCGGTCATTCACGATGACCGACAGACCGATCGGGCTGCGTGCGAATACGAGCAGGTCCACTTTGTCACCCTCTTCAACACGCAGCACCCGGTTGTCCAGGTGGTCCTCCACACGGCTGGTGCCCACGAGCGCTCCGGTTCTGCGGTCGGTCACCACCGTGATGGTGTACCAGCGACCGCGTTCCATGGGGGCATGCTGTTCAGTCTCCGGGATGCGCAGCGGTGGCTCCACGCCACGTTCCACCAAGACATCGGTACCGTCAAGATCCAACACGCGCAATCGGGCGAAGCGACCCACGGACACCTTTGGCAACTGTGTCGTGGCCTGCCATCCACCGTTCGCACAGCGCTCCACATACACCCTGATCCTGCGGTCGCCCACATCGCCGTGACGGGCTTCCCGCAAGGGTATGATCACCTGCTCCTCCTCGTCACCCAATATCAAGCCCTCGGGCTTACGCCGCAGGATCGGAAGATCGAGGATGTGGCCGTGCTTCATCATCGCCGCCAAGATACCCACCGTCGGCTGCAGGGGCGGTGCATCGCTTGGAAGTCACCATCGCTACCCCCAGTGCCCACCCAGGTCGGGAGTGGCCAGCCACGCCAGCCCGGTTGCAAAGATGAGCAACACGACAAGCGCAAGGTGTGTCATTCGCCAGATACGCCACGCACGCGACCACCGCAGGCCGCGCGTGTGCCACCAATGGATCGGGTAGGCCAACTGAACAGTGAGCAGGTGGAACTCCGGCTGTCCTTCCAGATCTTGCCACCAGCGAAGGAAACCGCCCTCCGGGGGATGACCATGCCCCCAATGGTGCAGTGTCAACCAGAGCCAGAAGCCAAGGACCATGGATGCCGAGAAAAGCGGAAGAAGGAGGCGGAACAGGTGGGTCATGGATCCGTGAACGTACGATCCGTGGCGGTGTTGTGTTGGCCCGACCATGTTCCAGATCAGGGCTCTTCGCGATCGTGTTCCAATTGGCGCTGGCAGTGGTCAGGGGCCACGTTCACCAGGACCGGTACATTCGCCGCCGTCATGCCAGATACAAAGCCTTGTCCCGAATGCCGCTCCACCATCACCTATCCCACAGGCACCTCATGGATGTGCGGTGAATGCGGCCACGAATGGAACCCGGAGGAGGTGGCTGCTGCCAATGCCGGACCTGTGATCAAGGACGCCAACGGTAATGTGCTGCGGGACGGTGACGATGTGATCGTGATCAAGGACCTGCCGGTGAAAGGTGCGCCTAAGGCCATCAAGGCGGGAACGAAGATCCGCGGTATCCGGCTGGCCGATGGTGATCACGACATCGACTGCAGGGTGGATGGCTTTGGGGCCATGGCATTGAAGAGCGAATTCGTGAAAAAGGCTTGAACCTGATCAACCCAGGGAAGCATATGCAGGTTGCTCCTTGAGCGATCTCGCATGTTCATCCGGCAGGTCCTTCAGCAGGTCGAAGTCCGCGAAGTCGAAGCCGGGACCCACCACGCAGCACACCACCGAGTAGGCCCCGGTACTGCGTGCTGCCTGCCAATGATGTGGAGGCACCACGGCTTCAGGTTCTGCGCCTTCGCGCAAGGGGCCGACGGTATGGCGCACCACCGAACGCCAGTCCGGGTCGCTGACGAACAGCTCCACTGGCGCCCCGTCCATATGGTGCCACACCTCGTCCGAGGCCACCCGGTGCCAGCGGCTGGTAACGCCAGCTGGTAACAGGAAGAAGATCGTGGTCAACGCCGCGCGCTCAGGACGCCCATCGTTCGGTTGAACGGTCAATGGTGAACGATGCAGTTCCCGGTAGTAACCGCCTTCCGGATGAGGCTTTAATTGCAAGCGCTCGATGAGCGATGTCACGGACGTCTCCATGGGGCCAAGATCGGTATTCAAGGCGCATTCCGGTCGACCATGCGATGGCTGATGGCTTACATCCTGCAGGAGCGCTGCACCGCTGACGGATCCGGAACTGCCATGGACCTACACGTTGTCTGGCTGTTTCGGCCGCATTGCCGATAGGATCCGTGCCTGACCACTGAGCTCAGTCATCGAGCCCTTTCCCAGCGAGGATCCGTGGCACGTGCTTTTCGATGCGTGCCTCCCGCGTCCTGGCCAGCTTGGCCCCGCCGAAGTACAACAGATAACCACGCTGCCTGCTAGGTGTAAGTGCGTTGTAGGCCTTCTTCAGTTCGGACATCCGCTTCAAGGCACTGGCGAACTCTTCCGGTATCTGGAGGTCCGCGGTCCCTTTCAAGGTCACTTTGGCACCACGTTGCTCATTGGCGATGGCTTCCTGCATGAAGCTGCGGATCATCGGTGCCATTTCCTTGATCCGATCCAGACCGGTGAAGCGCATCTGCCGTGCACTCTGTGTGTTGGCGGTTTGTTGGACCAATAGGCCACGATCATCCTTCAACAATGCACCCTTGTGGAAGAGCAGCGCACAGTATTCATTGAAGCCATGCATCAGGAAAACGTTCTTTCCCTTCAATGTGTAGCAGGGGTGACCCCACTTCAGTTCCTCTGTAAGACCGCTGTTCAGCGCCAGTTCACGCAGTAGCGCATAGCAGGCCTTCCACGGGCCATCTTTTTCGAAGAACCAGTTGCCATTGGGGTTGGGGGCGCACATGGTTGCGTGATCGATCGGCGCAAAACTTCGAAAAGTTGCGGATGTTCCCGCTGGTCTCCGCAGGACCTTGTCTAAAGCCGTTCCCCGGGAAACTTCGCTGCCTGTTCCACCCAGCGCACGAACAATTCTTCTTCCGGCAGCCCGCCCTCGAAGATGTCCAGGTAGCGGGTGGCCTTCTGTTTGCTGCTGCCCGGCGGCATCGGCTTCAGATGCACCCCCTGCAGGAAAGCAACCTTCACATACTTGTTCAGGCAGTGGAAGCCCAGGAACCAGGTCTCTCCATCCACACCGTAGAAGGGCGTGTTCCACTTGACCATCTTCCGCACGCCGGGAACCGTACGTGTGATCACCTCGTCAAGCCAGCGACCGATGTCCTGTTTCCAACCAGGCATGGCGCTGATGTAGGCCTGCACCACGGGATCGCCCAGGCCTTTGGCGATCTGTGGGTTGCCGCCGGAGAGCAGCGTCACCGCCACTGCCTTCTTTGCCGTGTGTGCTGCCATTGCGCCAAGTTAATCACCTCCTCCAGCGGGCCTTGCCATCTTTGCACCATCCCTCCAGCATCAATGCCTCTCGAGACCGCGCATACGGTGAATTGGGGTCACATCGAATTGAGAGGACGATCGTTCAACAGCTGATACCATGATGAAGTCTGAACTGAAGACCAAGGAGACAACAGGCAACGTGGATGCCTTCATCAACGCACGATCTCCAGGGGTCGCAGCCGATTGCCGGACCATTATGGCCTTGATGACAAAGGCCACCGGCGATGATCCGAAGCTTTGGGGGTCGGGTATCGTTGGATTTGGGCGATACCATTACACCTATGCCAGTGGACGTGAAGGGGACTGGTTCCTTTTAGGTTTCAGTCCGCGTAAGGCCAACATCACGTTGTACATCAGCGCTGGCTTCGATGGTGCGGAAAGGCTTCTTGATGCGTTGGGCAACCATACCATGGGCAAGGGCTGCCTCTACATCAAGCGCCTCGAGGATGTGGATCTGAAAGTGCTCGAGAAGCTCTTGCACAAAGGGGTGAAGGAACTGGAGAAGATGCGCGTGAAGTAGGTCCTATTCCTCCACGTAGTACCACACCGTCCTGCAGATCAGTCCGCAGGGGATATCCGATACCACGGACAGCCCGCGCTTTCCCTCCGACGTACGGAACGGCAAAGCGAACTCCTGCGCGCCGCTCAGGAGGTCCTTCTCGCGCAGAGCAGGCGCACTGCCATTACCACGGGAGGCCACGATCATCCCGCCGTGTTCGGAGGTGATCCAAACGAGCCGGTAGCCGCTGACAGACCCTTCCACGGATGTTCCGAGGTCCATGTGTTGCAGACCGTTCATGAAATGCACGTAGTCCATGCTGTCCGCTGGGTTGGCGAAGGCGACGGGACGGTGGGTAGGCCTTGCAAGACCGACCGGGACTGATCTTTCCTGGCTGTATACAACACCGACGGAGAGGAGCAACAAGGCGCAAGAAGCGGTATGGATGATCATTGTCACCTTCCGTACACGTCGCGTCACGATCGGTCCGATCGCTTTCGCCGTTGACGTTCTCCACGGATTTATTTCCGCCGGATCGTTGGAAGGGGGGCGGAATGGTCGACCTTTGTGCCATCAATGCCCCGGTGGTTTTGCCGGGGATCAACAAGTCCACCGTTCGGTGGGCGCATTACCAGTAAGTCAATGTCAAGCGGTACAGTGAAGTTCTTCAACACGGAGAAAGGTTTTGGTTTCATCACTCCGGACGAGGGTGGCAAGGACGTTTTCGTCCACAAGACCGGCACCCGTCAGCCCCTCTACGAGGGTGACAAGGTCACCTTTGAAGTGGAGAACGGCCCCAAAGGCCCCAACGCGGTCAACGTGACCAAGGCCTGAGGTCAACCTTAGCCAACAACAATGAAGCCCCGGCGATCCGCCGGGGCTTCGTCGTTCCGGGGATGGTGGACCGACGAGCCGGCCTAAGCCGCACGGATCAAGCGCTTACTGCAACACCCGTTCGAAGAACCAGTAGTGAAAGCGCACCAGCCCCGTGGGCGGCTCCCAGTGCACCACCGCGTAGCGCCCACCATAAAAGTTTGGACAACAGACGATCTCGCCGAAACGCCTCTCCGGCGGTTCCTTCAGGAAGGTCGTGAGATCGGTGCCGTTCCCGCGTCCAAGCCAAGTGCCGCCCTCGCAGGTCACCTCCCACACCAGGCGGTATTCCTGTGGATCGGGCAGCGGTCCGATGTCCAGCGTGGTTCGCGCCAGGGCCGCACCGAAACGTGCGAAGTCCGCGCTGTCGGCAGGGCTCTGGTGCATACGGCCCGCGAAGCGATGGAACGGGTAGGCCGGATCATCCGCATGACATTGGGCCGTGGCGGACAAGGTGGGGGCGAGCAGAAGCAGCGGAAGGAGGTAGAGCACCTTCGCTTGGAGCTTCGGCGCGCGAGGGTGAAGCAGGCGCATCACCGGGGCGGTACACGGCACGGGGGAATAGGTTCGATCTGGGGCATGGCCGAAATTCGGGTTGCCATGACCGACCTGCCGAAGCGAACGACCCACCGATGGACGGGATACGATTACGCCCAGCAGGGCGCGTATTACCTGACCATCTGCACGCAGGACCGGTTGCATCGGTTCGGCCATATCGCGGACGGTGTTTTGCACCCATCGCCCATCGGTGAATTGGCCCGCCAATGTTGGGATGCGATACCGCAACACATGCCGCATGTGGATGTCGGGGAATTCGTGGTGATGCCGAATCATGTGCATGGGATCCTGGTGGTACGGGAACGGTTGGTGGACGTGTGGGGGCGCGCGTTGGATGGTGCGTCGGATGTGGAACGGGTAGGGGCCGATCATGATCGGCGCGGGATTGCAACCGCTCATGATCGGG
>CAZLGY010000009.1:36929-39616 GCA_964559165.1 uncultured Chryseobacterium sp. | reverse complement strand
GTCATCTTGACCCCGCCCTAGATAAGCCCACTGGCACTGTGCCCCTGGTAGATCATGGTGCTGCTCATGCACATGGCGCCTGCGCTGGTGCCTGCGATCACGAAGCCGGCCTCCTCCATGTAGCGGCGCTTCATCAGTTCGAGGAAGGCCGTGCCACCGAAGATGGTGGTAAGGCGCAACTGGTTGCCACCGCTCATCATCACGCCATCGCACTTCGCCAGGCGCTTGATCATGTCCGGCTTCACATCACTGCGTTCACGGATGTCCAGCACGTCTATGTCGGTGGCCCCCAGGCGACCGAACGCCGCGACGTAGTTCTGCCCGACCTCTTCGGGGATGCTGCTGGCACTGGTGATCCCGGCGATGCGCCTGCTGGCGCCTCCGATCTCATCCACCACCCGCTTGAGGATGCCCTCCTCAATGAAGCGATGGGTGTAGATCCTGGTGCTGTGGCCTCCTTCAGGCTCCTGGCCCTTATCCTCATTACCGCCGATGGCGATGAGCTTTCCGTTGGGTGTCATTCCGGTCGTTCGTTTCCCCGCCCCCCCAGCGGCCCGCCGTGCAGATGGTGAACAGACCACCTGGCGGACCCGAATGCCTGCGAAAGTAGGCGGACGCGCGCACCGCGTGAAGCCTGCGTGAAGTTTTGATGAACAGGGCGCTGTCCCTATCTTCCCCTCGCCGCGTCCCATTCCACATTACAGGCGGGCATCCTCACCTTCAACCAAGCGACCTCACCCCGGTCCCTTTGTGAACCATGCGTATCCTCGAGCTCAAGGCCATGCGTGGCCCCAATTACTGGTCGGTCAAGCGTCACAAGTTGATCGTCATGCGCCTCGACATCGGCGGGTTGGAGGAGCGGCCCACCGACAGCATCCCCGGATTCCTTGAGCGCATCCAGGCACTGCTTCCGAGCATGCAGAGCCATCGGTGCAGCGAGGAGCATGAAGGCGGGTTCTGGGAACGTGTGAAGCGTGGTACCTGGATGGGCCATGTCATTGAGCACATCGCGCTGGAGATCCAGACCCTCGCAGGCATGGACACCGGGTTCGGCCGCACCCGAAGTACCCGCGAACGTGGTGTATACAACGTGGTGTTCAGCTATGTCGAGGAGCCCGTTGGCATGTATGCTGCGAAGGCCGCCGTGCGCATTGCCGAGGCCCTCATCGACGGCAGCCCATACGACCTGGAGGCCGACATCCAGCAGATGCGTGAGATCCGCGAGGAGAGCCGCCTGGGGCCCAGTACCGGAAGCATCGTGGCAGAGGCGGTGGCACGGGGCATTCCTTACCTGCGACTCAACGGGCAAAGCCTCGTGCAGCTCGGTCATGGCATCCACCAGAAACGCATCCGCGCCACCATCACCAGCCGCACCAGCAACATCGGCGTGGAGATCGCCTGCGACAAGGAGGAGACCAAGCAACTGCTCGAGAGCTACGAGATACCCGTGCCCAAGGGCCGCGTGGTGCGCACCGAGGAGGGGCTCAAGGAGGCGCTCGGGGAGGTGGGCTATCCGTGCGTGATCAAACCCATCGGTGGTAACCATGGCCGCGGTGCCACCATCGGGATCAAGACCTGGGAGGAGGCGGTGCCCGCGCTGGCCAAAGCGAAGGAGGTGAGCCGCAGTGCCATTGTGGAGCGCTTCATCACCGGCCTTGACCACCGCCTGCTCGTCATCAACAACCAGTTCGTGGCCGCAGCCAAGCGTTCACCAGCCTGTGTGGTGGGCGATGGCGTGCGCACCATCGAGCAGCTCGTGGAGGAGGTGAACAGGGATCCGCGTCGCGGCTATGGCCACGAGAACGTGCTCACGCGCATCGATGTCGATGATCATACCCTCAAGTTGCTCGCCCGCAGCGGCCGCACGCCGGGGAGCGTTCCGGCGAAGGATGAAGTGGTCTATCTCAAGGCCACCGCGAACCTGAGCACAGGAGGCACAGCGGATGACGTCACCGAGATCGTGCACCCGTTCAACGTTTTCCTGGCCGAGCGTATCAGTCGTATCATCGACTTGGACATCTGTGGCATTGATGTGATGACCGATGACATCAGCAGGCCCCTGTCAGAGACCGGAGGGGCCGTGCTGGAGGTCAATGCCGCGCCCGGCTTCCGCATGCACCTGGATCCCACCGGCGGCCTTGGACGCAATGTGGCCGAGCCCGTTGTGGACATGCTTTTCCCGCCGGGCACGCCGAGCCGCATACCCATCATCGCCATTACCGGTACCAATGGCAAGACGACCACCACGCGCCTTACCGCACACCTCATGCGCAGCGTTGGATACAAGGTGGGCATGACCTGCAGCGACGGCGTGTATATCCTCAACCGGCTGCTCATGAAGGGTGATTGCACCGGACCGGCGAGCGCACAGTTCGTGCTGAAGGAGCCCGTGGTGGACATGGCGGTGCTGGAGACGGCACGCGGAGGCCTGGTCAGAAGCGGCTTGGGCTTCGAGCATTGCGACGTGGCCATCGTCACCAATGTGGCCGCCGATCACCTTGGCCTCAAGGACATCCACACCCTGGAGGAGCTGGCCCACGTGAAGAGCACCGTGCCGCGCAGCGTGCGCCAGGACGGTTACGCCATCCTGAATGCGGACGATGAACTGGTGATGGCCATGCGCAAGCAGACCCAGAGCAGGATCGCGCTCTTCAGCCTCGACGAGAACAACCGGCTGGTCAGGCAGC
>CAZLGY010000009.1:0-36919 GCA_964559165.1 uncultured Chryseobacterium sp. | reverse complement strand
ACTGCAAACGTGGCGGCCTTGCGGCTATCCATGAGAACGGCTTCATCACCATCAGCAAGGGGGAATGGAAGCTCCGGATCGAGAAGGCCGTTAACGTGCCCCTGACCTACGGAGGCAAGGCCGTGTTCAACATCCAGAACATCCTTCCAGCCGTGCTGGCCGCCTACGTGCGTGGGGTCAAGATCGAGGACCTGCGCCAGGCCCTGCTCACCTTCGTACCGAGTGCGGCACAGACCCCCGGCCGTATGAACCTGTTCCAGTTCAAGAACTTCCAGGTGATGGTGGACTATGCCCACAATCCGCACGGGTTCGAGGCACTTGGCAAGTTCCTGAGCAAGGTGCCGGACACTCCCAAGATCGGTGTTATTGCCGGGGTGGGCGATCGCCGCGACGAGGACACGGTGAACCTTGGCCGACTGAGTGCGCAGATGTTCGACGAGATCATCATCCGGCAGGACCGCAACCTGCGGGGGAAGAGCGATGACGAGATCATCGCCCTCATGGTGAAGGGGATCAAGGAGGTGGACCCCAACAAGCGCTTCACCATCATCAAGAAGGAGGAGGAGGCCATCCGCCAGGCCATCGGCAATGCACCCACGGGCAGCTTCGTGACGCTTTGCAGCGATGTGGTGCCTGACGCCCTCGCCTTGGTGCTGAAGTTGAAGGAGCAGGACGAGCAGGTACCCTTCAGCAAGGACGATATCCCCAACCGGAACAAGGAGTTGGTGGGTTGAATTGCCTTTTTACAGCCAGCTCCTAAAGGTGTTCCTCGGCCGGCCTGCGGAGGGCCCTATTCCGGCCAATCGGTCAGTTCCTCAGGTGTAACTGGGCTCACGGCTGTCCTTGCGGGGGGCAGCTTCGCCGCAGGTGGTGGTGTGTTGGTCTTTACCATTGCCGGCACACCCAGCGGACCGGGAGCTGCCTCGTTCGCACTGAATGTCGGAGGCCAGAGTTGTACGATGGTCCTTTCGGTCGGTGTGCAGGGCCCCACCGCAAGCTGTGGCGCCAACAATGTGCACAATCCGAACTTGGTGTACGGCGTTATGAGCGACCAACAGGGGAACACTTACCGGACCATCGTCATCGGCAACCGGGAGTGGATGGCGGAGAACTTACGCACCAGCACCTTCCGGAACGGACAGGCCATTCCCAATGTGCAGGATGCCTCCCAATGGTCCGTGCTTGCCGATTACGACGCGGCGTGGGCACACTACGGCAACAACAGCGGCTATGAGTGTCCCCAGGGCAAGCTTTATAACTGGTATGCCGTCTCCGATCCCCGCAGCGTATGTCCCGCAGGCTGGCACGTACCATCGGATGCGGAGTGGACCGCATTGGGCAACCACCTGGGGGGGGCATCCGTTGCGGGCAACAAGATGAAGAGCACAGGCACCCAGTATTGGGGGTTCCCGAATTCCGGTTCCACCAACGCAAGTGGATTCTCAGGTCTTCCGGGAGGCCTCCGCTATTTCGATGGTGCGTTCTACTCGTTCGGCGACAATGGCAGCTGGTGGACCTCCACTGAGGCGGATCCGGACTTCGCATGGTACCGATCGCTGAACAATGGCCTTGCCGACCTCTATCAAGGCAGCTGGAGCAAGCGTTTCGGGTATTCCGTTCGGTGTGTTCGGGATTAACGGTGGGCGGATCTCTAAGCCCGTGGTTCACAAGAAAGGTTCCAACACCATTCCCGCGCCGCTTTCCATCCGATTACTTCCGCAGCCTTCGGGCCAGGTGGATAAGCAGCACGGCGCCCACCACGGCGGCCAATAGGTTGCCGACGAGGTTGGTGGTGCGCAGTCCCAGCAGCCCGAAGACCAGGTCACCCACGAACCCGCCCAACAGGCCCAGCAGGATGTTGATGAACAGGCCGTAACCGCCGCCTTTCATGAGCCGGCCTGCAAGCCAGCCAGCGACGCCACCGATGAACAGGCTGCCCAGCAGGTTCATGTAGCGAAGGTACGGGAGATAATGAAGAAGGCCCCGGCGTTCGCCGGAGCCTTCTGGACATGTGATCGAGGACTTACTTGTTGTCCTTGCCCCCCACCAGACGCTTCTCCTGGATGCGGGCGCTCTTACCGCGCAGGTCGCGCAGGTAGTAGATGCGGGCGCGGTTCACCACACCCACCTTGTTCAGTTCGATCTTGTCGATGAAGGGCGAAGCGACGGGGAAGATGCGCTCCACGCCAACGTTGTTGGAGATCTTGCGGACGGTGAAGGTGGCGGTGCTGCCGCTCCCTTTCCGCTGGATCACCACTCCCTGGTACTGCTGGATGCGCTCCTTGTTACCTTCCTTGATCTTGTAGTGTACCGTGACGGTATCCCCGGCCTTGAATGCGGGCAGGGCGGTGAGCGGTGCGTACTCCTTCTCGAGTTGCTTGATGCGGTCCATGACCTTGGTTGTTAGCGGGTTGCCCAGCGGCCCTCGACATGGTCGGGGGCATACGGTCCCGGATTCGGGCCGCAATGTTACGGAATTTTCCGGTACTGCACCCCATGGGTGTTCATGGCGACCGCCGATGCCCACCTCACTCGCCTGGCCCAAGGAGGTCGGGCCGACGGCTGCGCGTGCGCTCCAGTGCTTGTTCATGGCGCCAGGCATCGATGCGCGCCTGATGTCCGCTCAGCAGCACGTCAGGCACCTTCCAGCCCTGGTAGTCCGCCGGACGGGTATAGTCCGGTGGTGCCACCAGGCCGTCCTGGAAACTGTCGCTCAGGGCGGAGCGTTCATCCCCGATCACCCCCGGGATCAGCCGGATGATGGCGTCGGTGAGCACGGCCGCAGCCAACTCCCCGCCGGTCAATACGTAGTTGCCGATGCTCACCTCCCGGTCGATGAGGTGCTCGCGCACGCGTTCATCAACGCCTTTGTAATGGCCGCAAAGGAGGATGAGGTTGCCTTTCGTGCTCAAGTGATTGGCGAGCGGCTGATCGAGCAGTTGACCATCAGGGCACAGGTAGATCACCTCATCATAGGGGCGCTCGCTTTTCAACTGCGAGATGGCCCGGTGGATCGGTTCCACCAGCATCACCAAACCCGCACCCCCACCGAACGGGTAATCATCCAATTTGCGGTGCTTGTCCGTGCTCCATTGGCGAAGGTCATGCACCACCACCTCGGCCACGCCCCGGGCCTGCGCACGTTGCAGGATGCTCTCCCCGAACCAACTGTCCAGCAGGCGGGGCACCGCGGAAAGGATGTCGATGCGCATGGACGCAAAGGTCTGCGATCTTCCGTGGCGACCGTTCCCGGTGCCACCGCGGCCCGGAACGATGTATCCGGGTCACCGCTGCAAAGGGATCCATTGTGCAGATCAAGTGTCAGAATATCAGATGGTTGATCCGGTCGTGCGGCATGGGTGTGTGATGCCGGTCCGGGCGAACTCCATACCTTCGGCATACAAGTTGCCTTAACTCCCGTGCATAACGCGACCATCATGAAGAAGTCCATCCTGTTCGTACTCGGCCTGTTCCACGCCGGCTTGGGCATGGCCCAGAAAGGTGTTTACGAGGACCTGCTGGTGATGTACGTTGACGAGAAGTACGAGAAGTGCATTTACAAGGCGGAAGGGTACACGGAGGGCGACGCCACGAAGAAGGATCCGCTGCCCTATCTCTACATCAGCATGTGCTATTTCGAGATGTCGAAGCAGGAGAAGTTCAATGTGGACTATCCCAAGGCATCACGCGACGCGCTGAAATGGGCCGAGAAGTATCGGAAAAAGGACAAGGACAAGGAGTTCTTCGCCAATTACGAGGACTATTGGGCCGACCTGAACACCATGGTCCAGGAGTCCGGCGAGAACCTTCTCGACGACCCCAAAGGCCTGAGCAAGGCGCGGCAGATGTTCGAGAGCATGACCGGATACTATCCGGAGAACCCCGGTGGCTGGATGATGCTCGCCCTGGCACAGTACAAGTCGAACCTCGCCAAGGAAGGTGACCTGAGCGTGGCCGCGTTCGACAAGGCCGTGGCAGCGGCAGGTGACATCGGTACGCTGCCCAAGGACCAGAAGAAGTTGCTGAAGAATGCATTGATCCGCTACGCGGACCACCTGGTTAGCAAAGGCCAGCGTGATCGTGCGAAGAAATACGCCGCCATCGGCAAGGACCACTTCATGGAGGAGGCCGATTTCAAGGGCATGTGGGAGTCGCTCTGATCAGGAGCCCCATGGTGCGAAGGCCTCATCCGACCCGGGTGAGGCCTTCGCCGTTCACGCAGGCATCTGCCGTTCCTCATGCCCCTCCTGCGCGCGCTGCACCGGCAGGAAGCGCACCACCAGCACCGGCAGCAACAGCAGGTCCGCCACCACGGCAAGGGCCAGCGTGAGGCTCACCAACAGCCCCATGTAGAAGACGCTGGCGAAGTCGGACATGATCAGGGCGATGAAGCCCGAACAGAGCATGATGCTGGTGATGATCACCGCCTTGCCCGTGCTGATCACAGAGCGCTTCATGGCATAGGGCAGGCTGCGTCCCTTCTTCAGCTCGATGCGCAGCTTGCCGAGAAGGTGGATGGTGTCGTCCACGGCGATGCCGAACGCAATGGTGAAGATGATGGCGGTGCTCACCTTGATATCGATGCCGGAAAGGGCCATGATACCACCCACGAACAGCAACGGCACGATGTTCGGCAGCATCGCGATCAGCGTCATACGCCAATTGCCGAACACCCAGGCCATGATGCCGCCGATGAGGACGAACGCCATGGCAAGGCCGCCGATGAGCTGGATGCTCAGTTTCTCATTGTTGAGGTCGATGAGGAAAGCCATCCCGGTCTGCTTGAACACTGCCGGGCTCTTGAGAGTGGCAAGGAGTCCCTGCAGATCGCGATCACGCTGCCGATGGATGTAGCCGCCCTCGTCGCGCATCCGGCCGCTGATCCGGGCCACATGCCCATTTTCCGAAGCGATCCCGCCGAGGAGCGTGGCGCCGCCGAGGCTCATGGCACGCTTCACAAGGCGCCGCAGTTCGGCGGGGTCATCGGGAAGTACGTAGGACGCGGGATCCCCACCGTTCATGGCCTGGTTGGCGCTGCGCACCACGGCTGCCGGCGAAAGGATGGCGCGGATCCCATGCTCCTTGTGGAGCCATTCCTCCACCCGCTCAATGTCGTGCAACACGTCCAGGTCCCACACGGATGCGGTGCTGTCCGACAGGCGCACTTCCATCTCGAAGGGACGGACACCACCGAAGTGATCCTCGAACCAATAATAGTCCTGTTTTTGAGGGTCATCCTCGGGCCAGTCCTCCAACAGGAAGTTGTCCACTTTGAGCTGGGTGATGAGGCCGAGGCTCACCACACTGACAGCCAGGAAGACGAGCGGTATGGCACGGCGGTGGCGCAGCGTCCATTGGAAGAGCCGGTGCAGTGGGCGGTACCAGGTGCTGGCCTGTACGCTCGTGGCTGCCGATACGGGCGTGGCGGCGAGCAGGAGGATCGCGGGGAGCAGCGTGAATGCGAGCATGAACGCCAGCATCACCCCGATGGCCGTGTACAGCCCGAAGTCGCTTATGGGCGGTATGCTGCTGGTGGTGAGCGTGGCGAACCCGATGGCCGTGGTGATGGAGGTCAGGAAGGTGGCAAGCCCCACTTCGTGGTAGGTGACAGCGAGCGCACGCGCCTTGCCCAGTCCGGCACGCAGCCCATCGATGTAGCGTTCAATGATGTGCACCACGTCGCTCATGCCCACCACGAATAGGATGGTGGGGAGCAGCATGGTGAGCACGCTGAGCGGTTTGCCCAGGAGCGCCAGGCCACCCACCTGCCAAAGCACGGTGAGCCCCACCACACCCACGGGTACCAGCACGCCCCAGGCGGTACGGAAGCCGGTGTAGAGGAAGATCGACAGGAGCACGATGGAGATGCAGGTGAAGAGTACCAGCTCCCGCTGCATTTTCTGGATGTACCAGTACTGCCCATGGATGCGTCCGCCCAACCGCACATTACGCAGCCCGCTCCGGGCAACGGCCTGTTCCACTGCAGCAAGAACGGCATCGCTCCGCTCCTTGCTGAGCCCCGGCTCGGTCTGCGCCACCATGAGCAACGCCCTGCCGTCACCTGCGAAGAAGCCCTCGCGCACGCGATCATCCTCCCAGATGCGTGCAGAGTCTGCTGCGAGGGTGCTGTCCGCCCCCAGGCGAAGCCAAGGCACCTCGAACACCCCCACGGGTGTGACGCGGGGATCCTTGAGGCGCGTGGGAGACAGCACCGTACGGATGTCCGTCGTGCCGGCGAGCGAGCCTGCCAGGCTGTCCACGCGGCGGAGCAGGTCCAGCTGGAAAACGCCACCCTCATCGGCCACGCCGATCAGCAGGAAGTCGTTGTCGTAGCCGAACTCCGCTCGGTATGCGAGGTAACGGTCCAGTTCCGGGTCATCGGTGGGGAAGAACCGCTCGAAGTCGTGGTCCAGCCGAACGTTGCGGAGGGGGAGGGCGAGCATCACTGACACCAGGCCTATGAGCACCAGTGTGAGGCGTGCGTTGCGTGGGGTGAGCAGCGCTTCGATGCGGTCGATCAGGTTGTTCATCAACACGGGGTGGTCGAAGCAGGTTGGCAAAGGTGGTCAGGAAGCTGTGAAGGCACTGGTACTTTCGTGCTGTGATGGAACGAAGTGGAATGCGCGCTGCCGGGTCGCTGGCAGGTCTGCTGCTGGTGGTTGCGGTGGTGGCTGGTCCATTGGACAAAGCCTTCGAGGCGCTCCGTATCTACGACTACTTCAAGGCGCGTGCCCTGTTCACCAAGCAGATCGCCAGGCATCCTGCCGCTGCGTGGTACGGGCTCAGCATCATCAGCGGACGTGCGGATAATCCCTTCCACCAATTGGATACCGCGTTGGTCCAGGTGGTACGGGCGCAGACGGCCTTCACCCTCGCCGATGAACGGCAGCGACACGCATTGGCGGCGCACGGCATCACCGAACAGGCCATCGCCGACCAGCTTCTCTTCGTCCAGCGTACAGCCTGGGATCGCGTGCGGCAGCAGAACACGTTGGAGGCCTATGAGCGATACCTGTCCCTGTATGTCAGCGGACCGTTCGTTGCAGAAGCCATCCTTGTGCGCGATCACCTCGCCTTCCAGCAGGCGCGCCAGGCCAACACGGCAGGTGCGTACGCAGAATACATGGTGCGCTTCCCTGACAGCCGCGACATATACGAAGCGCGCAGCCGGTATGAAGAGGCCTTGTTCCGCGAGCGCACGGCATCGGGTTCCATCGCCGATCTGGTGGCCTTCATTATTGAACATCCTGGCAGCCCCTATGTGCGCGATGCCGAGGACAAGGTGTTCCGGGCATCCACGCCGGGAAGAACAGCCGGGGAGTACCGCCGGTTCATTCAGGACCATCCCGGCAATCACAGGGTGGGGGACGCATGGCGGGCGCTGTATGCCATCGCCACCAGCGAACTCAGCGTGGACGCCATCTCGCGCTTCCTGGAGGAGAACCCGGACTACCCTTACGTGGAGGAGCTGATGGACGACTTTCGCATGGCGGGCCTTGCGTTGCTGCCGTTCACACGCGATGGTCTGTGGGGCTTCATCGATACCACCGGTGCCGAGCGTATCAAGGCGGTCTATGAGTGGGTGGACCCCTTCGTGGGCGCTCAGGCGCTGGTGGGGCTCGGCGGTCGTGTGGGTACGGTGAACCGCATGGGACGGGTGGTGGTCCCGGTCGAGTTCGACGAGGTGATGGAAGCGGTTGAGGGTACCGCGACCGTTGAGCGTGCAGGCCGCGTGGGCGCTGTGGATGGCAATGGCGATGTGGTGGTACCCATGGAGTTCGGCGAGGTGGGTGAGTTCTCCGGTGGACTGGCATACGCGGCCAAGGACGGTCGCTACGGGTATATCGATGCCCGGGGGCGGACAGTGATACCCTTCCAGTTCGATATGGCGGGTACCTTCCGTAAGGGCCTGGCCGTGGTGGAGCTGAATGGCTTACAGGGTGTGATCGACCGCAGCGGCGCCTGGGTGGTGCCCCCGGACTACCAATGGGTGGAAGGCTTTGCCACGGGGCTGTCGCGTGTCCGCTCCGCCAAGGGCATGGGATCGATCGGTCCGTTCGGTGATGTGCTTGTGCCCGACACGTGCGATCATGTGGGGGCCATGAGCAATGGCCGCTCCCTGGTCTCGAAGAACGGGCTCGCCGGCTACGTTGATGGCATTGGCAGGGAGGCTGTGCCCATGCATTACGAGGCGGTGGATGGCGTACCGGTCTGGGGTGATTTCGTGGGAGGGCTGGCCAAGGTGCGCAGGGATGGCCGCTACGGGATGATCGATACCGCCGGCAGGGTGGTCATACCCCTGCAGTACCAGGACATCGGTACGGCCACCGGCCCGTTGATCCCCTTTCGTCGAAAGGCAAAATGGGGGTTCATGGACCATGCCGGTGCAGTGGTGGTGGAGCCTCGTTACGATCAGGCATGGGACATGGTGGACGGCCATGCGAAGGTGAAGCTGGGTGAGCTCTTCGGCCTGGTGAACGAGCAGGGTACGGAGGTGCTGGCGCCGCGCTACGGGAATGCGGTCCCGTTGGCCCCGGGACGGTTCCTGGTGGCCGACCCGTCCGGACAGGGCATCGTCAACCGTGAAGGCGAGCTCCTACTGCCAGCCATCCATGCCAACGTATCCCTGGCGTGTCCGGGCGTGGTGAAGGCCTACCTCGATGATCGTTTGTGTTACTACCGGCTGGAGGACGGCAGCCTGCTGTGGAGCCAGGAGTGATCGGTCAGCGGATGAGGGTCACATGGCCACGCATCTGACGTGCCACCACCCCCGCATCAGCCAGTTTCCGGTATGTCACCTGGTATGTATACACCCCTTCTGGAGCGGGCTGTCCGGCATACGTGCCGTCCCATTCCAGCGCCGCATCGCTGCTGGTGAAGATCTCCTCGCCCCACCGGTTGAAGATGCTCAGCCGCAGCTCGGGTAGCGGGTCACCGGTGGTTACGCGGAAGAGGTCATTGTATCCATCGCCATCGGGCGTGAAGGCGTTGGGGATGTAGACTTCCGGTGAACACTCCCCTTCTCCGATGAGGATGCTTCGTTCAGTGCTGGCACATGGGGTGGTGACGCTCACAGCATACGCACCGGTCGCAGGGACCAGCAGGGATGGGCCGTCGTGGCCTGTGCTCCAGAAGTAGTTGGCGAAGGGTGCTTCGGCATCCAGGCGCAACTCCTCACCGGGGCAGTAGGTGCTGTCCGTCCATGAGGGTAGCACGATGGTATCCGGCAGGAAGTCCACCGTGGTGAACGCCGACGCGGAACAGCCTTCCAACGATAGCGTAGCGCTGTAGCTCCCGGGTTCCGTGACCGGAAGAGCATCGGCCGTGCTTCCGTCCGACCACATCACCAAGGCACCATTGGTCGTCACTTCGAGGGTGATCGTATCGCCCTGGCAGGCCACCGAAGTGGAAGGCAGCAACGGGGGCACCAACGGCACATAGCCCACCAGAACACTGTCGCGTACCACACAGCCAGCATTGCTCGCTTGCAGCCAATAGATCCCCGGGCTGTTCACCGTGATGCTGGTTGCAATGGCTCCGGTGCTCCAGAGAAGGTCCGCTGTTGGTTGAACGGAGAGCGTGGTTGACGTGCCGGGGCAGAGCCGCTGGTCGGGCCCCAGGTCCACTACAGCAGCACTGAAGAATTCCACCGATACGGTATCTCCGCTGGTGCATCCGTTCCGGGTGGCAATGACGCTGTAGGTTCCGCTTTCGGAGAATACCCGTTGTGCCGATGTGACCCCGTCATTCCAAATGAACGAGGCACCTGGTTGTGCAAGGTTGAAGGAAAGTTGCTGGCCCTCGCAGAGCGTGGTGTCGGGCCCAAGGTCCACCTCGGGGCCAACCAGCACCACCACACCGACCGTATCGCTGTCGGTGCAACCATTGAGTGTTGCGGTGAGCGCGTAGGTGCCGGTGCTGTTCACCACGATGGCATCAGCGGTACTGCCGGTGTTCCAGAGGTAGGTCGCACCGGTGGTGGGGGACTGGAGCGTCAGCACCTCCCCGGGACAGATGGACAGGTCCTCGCCGAGGTTCACGGCTGGCACCGGCCCGAAGGACACGGTGATGGCATCCTGCACCGCACATCCTTGGACGGTGGCGACCAGCGTGAAGGTGCCTTCCTCCGTGATCGTGCGTTCGGCAGCGGTGGAGCCATCCTCCCAGAGGTAGCTGGCACCATCCAGCGTGCCATCCAGGAACAGTGTTCCCCCATCGCACAAGGTGGTGTCGTTGCCAAGGTCCAGCACGCCCGGGTCGACGACCGCAACAACGATCGTATCGGATACTTCGCAGGCACCCTGTGCCACGTTCAACCAATATGTGCCTTCCGCGCCAATGGTGATGGAGCTGGCCGTTGCCCCGCTGCTCCACGTGTACAAGCCTCCGGGGATGCCAGCAACGAGGGTGATGGTCTCGCCCTGGCAGAGTTGCACATCGGGTCCCAGGTCCAGCGCATCGGGGCTGAGCACCGTAATCGTAACGGTATCCAAGGCCACACACCCATCGAGGTCCACGGTTACGCTGTAGTCATTGCTGCTGCTGGCTGTGATGGTGGGGGTGGTATTGCCCGTGTTCCAGAGATAGGTGGCGCCGGGATACGAAGCGTTGAGGACGATGCTCGTTCCCTGGCAGATCACCTGGTCGGCGCCAAGTTCCACTGCCGGTGTTGGGGCCACGGTCACCTCGACCGCGTCGGTCACGGTGCACGCTCCCTGGAACACCTGGACCCCGAACGTTCCGCTGGCGCCGACGATGATGGAGGCATCGGTCGCTCCGGTGGTCCACAGGTAGGTCCCTCCCTGCACGGTCGCGTCAAGGGTCATCACATCCCCTTGGCATAGGACCACGTCAGGGCCCAGATCAACGACCTGGGGAACGCTCACGTTCACGCTTATGTCGTCGGTTGTGGTGCAGTTGTTCAACGTCACCGTCACGGAGTAGGTGTCCGAGGTGCCGGCGGCAATGGTGGATGTGGTCTCACCTGTGTTCCAGAGGTAGGTGGCGCCCGGCACGGTGGCATCGAGAAGGGTCGTGGTGCCTTCGCAGATCTCACGGTCGGGCCCGAGTTCAACGACCGGTACCGGGTTCACCGTGATGGCCACCGCATCGCTCACGCTGCACGCGCCTTGGAAGACCTCCACGCTGAACGTGCCCGCGGTAGAGACGGCGATGGTGGGGGTGGTGGCACCGGTGTTCCAGAGGTAGGTCGCGCCGGGCACCGTGGCATCGAGCGTCACGCTTTCGCCCTGGCAGAGCACCACGTCCGGGCCCAACTCCATGGAGGTGGTGGTGAGAACGGTCACCTGCAGTTGGTCGGTGAAGGTGCATCCGTTCAAGTTGGCTGTGACCGTGTAAAGCCCGGTGGTGCCAGCGATGATGGTCGGTGTGGTGGCACCGGTGTTCCAGAGATACGATGCGCCTGGCACGGCGACACCCAAGGTCGCTGACTGTCCGGGGCACAGGACCAGGTCCTCGCCAAGTTCAACGACCGGTGTCGGGTTCACCGAGAGGGTCACGGCATCAGATACACTGCACGCGCCCTGGAACACCTCCACACTGAACGTTCCGGCGGTGTTGACGGCGATGGTGGGGGTGCTGGCACCGGTGTTCCAGAGATAGGTTGCGCCTGGCACCGTCGCATCGAGCGTGATGGTCTCGCCCTGGCAGATGCTCACAGCGGGCCCGAGATCAACGGGGACGGGAGCTGCAAGGTCCACCGTGATGTTATCTGTCGCCACGCATCCATCAATGCTGGTGGCCGTGACGGAGTACGTTCCGGCCGCGCCGACCGTGATGGTCGATCCCGTGGATCCAGTGCTCCAAACCGCGTTCGCGCCGCTTGGCGCTGTCAGGGCCAGCGTCTGTCCCGGGCAAAGCGTGGTGTCATTACCAAGGTCAACGGGAGGCAGTGGCGTTACCGCTACGTTGATGATGTCAGAGCTCGTGCACGTGCCTTGTGTGACCGTGACACTGTAACTGCCTGGATCGTTGATCGCGATGCTGGGTTGGGTCGCACCCGTGCTCCAGAGGTAGGTTGCACCGGGTGCTGACGCGTCCAGCACCAGCGTGGATCCGTCGCAGATCACTGCATCAGGGCCCAGCTCGATCGGCTGGGGTGTTGCGTAACTCACGTCGATCGCATCCTGCGCAACACATCCGTTGCCGTCAGTGAGCACGATACCGATGGTGCCGGGACCGCTGACCACAAGGGTGGGCCCCGAGCTGCCGTTCGACCAGAGGTAGCTTGCTCCCAGTTGTGCAGCGGACAATACCAGCGACTGACCGGGGCACAGGGTGGTGTCAGCACCAAGGTCCACCGCTGCGGCTGGATGCTCGCCGATGGTGATGGCATCCGTGGATGAACAGCCGTTCGCGGTCACCGTTACGGAATAGGTGCCCGGCCCTGCGTCAATGGTCGCACCGGTCTCGCCGGTGCTCCATTGGTAGAAACCGCCGGGTACCGTTGCATCCAGCAGGGCGACACCGCCGGGGCAGACGAGTTCATTGGGGCCAAGGTCGAACGAAGGCAGTGCAATGGAGGATACCACCACCTCATCGCTCACAGAACACCCGTTGAGGGTCACCTCCACACCATAGGTGCCTGCGGAGTTGACCGTGATGGCGTCCGAGGTGGCCCCGGTGCTCCACAGATAGGTTGCGCCGGGAACGTTCACGCCCAGCGTGGTGCTCGCACCAGCACAGATGTTCCGGTCGGGACCGAGGTCGACGATGGGCAACGCTTCGTGCGCCACGGTTACCGCATCGTTCGAGGTGCAACCGTTCAGTGTCACCTGTACACTGTAGGTGCCCGGGACGGAAACGTTGAGCGTGGATGTGGTGGTCCCGTCCTGCCAGAGGTAGGTGGCGCCGGGTACAAAGGCATCCAGCATCACCACCGTGCCCGGACAAACCGTGACATCGGCACCAAGATCGAAGAAGGGATAAGGGTTCACCACCACGTTGGCGCTTTCAGTGGTGGTACAGTTGTTCACGGTCACGTCCACCGTCACCGGACCGGTAGCGGCAGCGGTGTAGGTAGCGCCGGTGCTGCCATCCTGCCACAAGTAGGATGCTCCGGGGGTGGTGGCGTCGTACATCACCTGTTCGCCCTGGCAGAGCGTTGCATCAGCGCCGATGTCCACCACGGGGAACGCATTGTAGACCACATCCACCGCATCACTGGCAAAGCAGTTGTTCTGGAAGACAGTGACCCCATAGGTGCCTGGTGCGCTGACCGTGAGCGTGGATGCGCTGCTGCCGTCGTTCCATCCATAGGCCGCGCCCGGTTGGGTGACATCAAGCACAGCGGTCTCCCCGGTGCAGAGACTGAGATCGGGTCCGAGATCGACGACCGGCAACGGGTTGTAGGACACGTTCACGGCATCATAGGCGGAACACCCATTGGCCGTAACGGTCACCCCGTAGGTGCCGGGAGCGGTCACCTGTGAGGATGCGTCCGTGCTGCCGTCCAGCCACTGGTACGTTCCGCCGGGCGTGGCAGCATCGAGCATGATGGTCTGGCCATCGCATAGCGTGACATCCGGCCCCAGGTCCGCCGGTGGAAGGGCCGTAACGTTCACGTTCACAGCATCGCTCAGGACCACCGTGGAGCGGATGTCCACATCATCGAAGCCGAAATCGTTGCCGATGCCCCACCCGGAGGATACCTGGATGCAGAATTCGGCGGTGGTCACGCCGGCCGGTGCCGTCCATGTCAGGTTGAAATTCTGCCACTGTCCCTGCGACACGGGAGGGGTGTGCTCCAGACCGGTCCAGACGTTATTCACGAACCAGGCCAGCACGGGTGGGTTGGAGATGGACAGGGATACCGCGCGGAAGCTGATGGAGTAGGTCTGGCCCGGGCACACGTCGATGGTCCTGCACCAGAACCGCCAGCCCGAGTGCATCCAACCAGCGTTCACCATCATGAACGGACCGTTGCCTGTGCCGGCGAACTGCGGGTGGAAGAGTGCGGCGTTGGTGCCGATCCAATAGTTCCCCTCGGTGGTCAGCGGTGTGCCATAGTTGAACATGGTGTTGAAGCCCATGTTGCCGCTGCTGAAGTTCCCGTTCGTGACCAGGTTCCCGGTGGGGTACGAGACCTGGCAACTATACGTTCCGGCAGAGCTCACCGTGATGCTCTGGGTCGTTTCACCGGTGTTCCAGAGGTGGTTGGAGTAGCCCGCAGGCCCTGTCAACACAACACTTTCGCCAGCACAGATCGTGGTGTCGCCACCGATGTTGATGGAACAAACGGGCTGGGCCTGGACCGAAACACCCAAGGAACCGCACAGGAGCAGCACCCCCATGGGCGCTATCCTGCAAGCAATGCGGTAAATGGGGCGGGACATGGTTCGCTGGGCCACCAAATTTCGGTATCCTGTATCAAACGACGCACCGCGCTCGATGTTCGTTGCTTAATGGGCGATGAAAACCCTGTTCACTCCTTCCGCCTCGATGATGCGTACATGCAGGAAGGTCCGTCGCAGCAGTCCGTGCACGCGTTCGGAGTGCTCCCGTGTCCGTGCGTCGTAGGCCATGGTATTGAAGCAGATGCGCCCGCCCTCGGCCAGCCTGTCGCGCAAGGCATGGATGAAGCCGCTCGTGGCTCCGCCCTGGGCAGGCTCGCTATCGGCGAAGAGGTCAACGACCACCAGGTCGAAGCGCTCCCGCAATGTGTGTACCAGTATGATCGCGTCGCCCTGCACCACCTGGAGGCGGTCCCCGTTCTTCATGCCGAAATGCCGGGCGGCCAGATCGATCATCACCGGGTCCAGCTCCACGGCAAGGATGTGGGGTGACGTGCCAGGCTCCTGCCTGATGATCCGGACAGCGCTTCCCCCGCCCAACCCCAACAGCAAAGCGTTACGCGGTGCTCCGATCTCCCGCAGGACCGGTCGCATTGCGGCGTGCAGAACCCTGTGCAGTGCGCCATATGACTGGTTCGCGTGGGCGGAGTTGATCACTTTCCGCCCGCGCTCCCAGCACACCTCAAGGGGGCCGAAAAGGCCTTCGCACCGCTCGATCGGGTAGGGTGTCCTGAAGCTCATCAGGCGTGGTATCAACGCACGGAACATCGATGCAAAATTGAGGCCACTTCACCATGTTATGCTGCAGGCTTGCTTTGGAATATGGCCGGAATGGGCCGCCACGCCCCTGCACCCTGTATTTTCGCGGGCCGTTGACCGCCATCACCCGATATAAACTGCGCAAGCTGCTTAAGTACGGCCTTGTGGCCGCCCTGGTGGCATGGTTGTTCACGCTCTTCAGCGGTGAGCGCATGGGCGTGGAACTCCTCGCCTGGGCGTTGCTTGGCATCTGGACGGGTATCCTGGAGGAGTTCTTCTTCGGCCGCCGGTTCCGGTCATTGCCTGTTCCAGTGCAGTTCCTTGGGAAGTTCTTCCTTGTCAGCCTGCTCACGATCACCCTGATCGCTGGAGCGTTCGCGCTTAAAAGCGATGGGTTCAACCTGATGACCTACGAGGAGCCCTACCGCGTGCAGGACCTTTTGACCATGGCCCAGTTCTACAAGGTCGTCCTGCGCGTACTGGTGGTCACTTCCATCGCGTTGTTGGTGGTGCAGCTGGAGGAGCACCTGGGTCGTCGTGTGTTCCTTGGCTTCCTCCTGGGTCGCTTCGACCGGCCGCGCGCAGAGGAGCGCATCGTGCTGAGCCTGGACCTGGTGGGGTCCACCGCCATTGCCGAGCGGCTCGGCGACCTGCGCTATTTCCGCCTCCTCAATTACACCTACTCGCTGATGACGGATGCGGTGCTCCGCAATGAGGCTGAGATCCTCAAGTACGTTGGTGATGAAGTGCTCTTCACCTGGCCGATGCGCGTTGGATCGCGTGGTGACCACTGCCTGGACCTCTTCTTTGACATCCAGTCCCGCATTGCCTCCCATTCGGATGAATTGATGCGGGAGTTCGGGGTGGTGCCGCAGTATCGGGGTGCCCTGCACGGCGGACGTGTGATCGTGGCACAGGTAGGGCACATCAAACGCGTCATTGACCACAGCGGTGATGTGATGAACAGCGTTTCGCGCATACTCGGGCTGGCCAAGTCCATGAAAGTGGACCTGCTCGTTTCAGGCGAGCTGCTCAGGCGTCTCCCCAAGGCACGCGAGCGGTTCAACATCGGCCCGGAGAACCTGGTGCCGGTGAAAGGTCGACGGCGCGAGGTGCGAGTGCATACCATCGAACGCATCGGCCCATGAGGTGGCCGGTGCTGCTCCAGGCGCTGTTGGGTGCTACGCTTCTCATGGCGCAATGGCCGGTTCCCTTCGTTGACGGTGATGGGCGTTTCGTGGTCTTCGCCAATGGCCGTTTCGAGCGGCTGGAGCAGCGACCGCCCCTGCGCTTCGAGGCTTCCGGGGGCTGGGTTCTCTACACCGATGCCGAGGCCCGGTTGAAGGTCTTCCTTCCGGAGGGACGGCGGCTCCACCTGTTGCATTCCGGCCCGGTGGACCGTTGGCAGGTCTCCGGCGGCACTGCTGCATGGCGCTCCGGCGATACGTTGTTCGTACTGCGCAAGGGCGGATCCGTGCCCCTGGCCCATCCGGTGGACCGGTTCGACGTGACCGACAGCTTGGTGGTGTACAGCGACCTGTCCGCCGGTGAAGTCCGCGTATTCTGGCATGATAAGGTGTTCCCTGTGGCCACCATCACAGGTGCCACCGAGCGCGACCAATGGGTGACAGCCGGCGACAGGGTGGTCCTTCATGACCGGTCCACCCGAAGGTTGCTGCAATTCCAAGCGGGCGAGGTGCAGCAACTGGCGGATGGTGTGGACATCGGTTTGGTCGTGGTTGGGAACGACGTCACCGGCTTTTGGGACGATGCCACCGGACGCTTCATGCTCCGAGAGGGTGGGTTGGAACACCCCGTGTCCGATCTGCGGCCTGTTTCGGCGAAGGCGGGCGCCGGATCGCTTGCCTTCGTGGATGGGGTCGGTCGGCTGCGCTGTTGGATGGACGGACGCCTGCATACCGTGTTGGACGAGCATCCCACCGAATATTGGGTGGAGGACAGCCTGCTGCTCTTCCTGGATGAAGGCCGCCTGCAAGTGTTCGGGCCCGCGGGACTTGCGACCGTGGAGGATCAGGTGCCTGAGAAGTGGGCTGTGCATGGCGCGCGGCTGGTCTATCTTGACATCGACAGACAGCTGTGGTCACTGGAGGATGGCCGGCGCAGGCGGCTGGGTTCCGAAGCGGCGATACCAACGTTCGAATTGTTCGGCGATGCCGTGCTCTATTCTGCCCCAAGCGGTCCGTGGACCGTTATCCGGGGCGGCAGGGTGGCCCTATACTGACCGGTGGGTCCGTGCCTCAGACACGCGCCTCGTCAATGGTCCAGAGGGTGGTGCTGGAGGCCTTTCCCCGAAGGGCTATGGAGCCCATTTCACGGGTGCGGTATACGGGTGGCAGGTGCAAAACCTCCAACAGCTCCTGCGAGAGCAGGTTGTCCACGGCAAGTTCGTTACAGCTGTTCTGGATGCGGGCGGCCGTGTTCACCACGTCGCCGCTGTAGATGCGTTCCCGTTTCACCGACCCCACCTCGCCGGTCGTTACCGGTCCATCGTGGGAGCCCGCCTTGACGGCGGGGACGGTGCCATACCGCCCCTCGTAGTGCCGTGCCCGCCGGTTCAGTTTGGCACGGATGTCAAGGAAACAGCGCACGCACCGTTGGCGCCGCACTCCGTTGCGGAAGGTCCAGCTCACGCTCACCTCGTCACCCACATACTGGTAGATCTCACCGCGCGACCGCACGATCACATCCGTGATATCGGTGAACAATTCATTCAACAGCTGGAAGTACTTCACATGTCCCAATTGTTCCGCGATGGCGGTGGATGATCGCATGTCGAGGAACATGAATATCCGCATTTCCTGGCGCGGCTTGTGGTAGCGTCCGGTGAGGTAGGCTATGCCACCACTGCCGTATTGGTCGTTCATGCGGACCATCAACATGGTACCACCCATGAGCAGCGTCCAATAGAGGTAGGTCCCAAGGACATCCAGGGTGAACAACTCCCTGGCGAAGGCCGGGCCGAGGTCAGGGGAGAGGCGTGCGCGCCACAGTACCACGGTGATCGACAGGACCACCAGGATGAGCAACGCCATGATGCCCCATGCCTGGAAGAACGGCCTGCGACGCAACCGTGGACGCAACAGGAAGATGTACACGCCACCGCCGATCAGGCCCGCCAGCAGGGACCGCAGGTAGTTGGCGTCGATGTGGTCGAACAGCGCACTTTCAACACCCGCCCGCTGGACGGCGTTGTACTCGAACAACGCGCTTAACAGGCCCGCAAGAAGCCAGGCCGATCCGATCTGCAGGACGCGGTCCAAGTGGACCCGGAGCGCGCTGAGCTCGTTCATCGTGAGGCCGTGCGAAGATAACCGGCACCATCGCGGGCCAATGTGAACTCCATGTTAATTCGCTCAAGGTTCAGTTCCGCGCAACCACCTGGCCAGGTAGTGGAACGCCAGTACCATCAGGCCCAGCACGAACAGGCAGATGGCATATGGCCGGGTACCATCCGCCAGGAAGAACTCGCCGATCATCCAGGTGGAGTTGGCAAGGATCCACAACACCACCGCAAGGGCATGAACGAACCCGCTCCGTTCGGAGCGGGACCGCCAGCAGATCCAGACCGCCACAAAGACCGTCGGTGCCACCAGCACCAACCCGGCCACCCGGGCATCCATCACCCAGCACAGGTCCTTCAGCAACCAGAACAGGATGTGCAGGTTCTCGCCATTACGTACGCTGAGCCTCATGAACCACCGCTTGGTGCAAAGGTGATGTGTATCCGCCGCGATCCGATCATGCCCCCTTCCTATTTTTGCGGCGATGTCGGTAATGCGGTCCTGCTGGTTGATTGCGTTGCTCTTGGCGCTTTCGGGACCGGAGAGTGCGCGGGCTTTCCATATCCGGCTGCATGGCCTCGTTACAGAGCATTTCAGCGGGGATGGCATGAAAGGTGTGCAGGTACGCCTGGTGAAGGACAGTGTGGAGCGGGAGACGGTGATGACAGGCGGAAACGGCCATTATGAACTTTTCCTCGAGCGGGGCTACGATTATGTGGTCTGGTTCCACCGCAGTGACATGGTGACGAAGCATGTGCGCATCGACGCCACGGCCATCCCCTTGTTCCCCGATGTGCCCTATTTCGACATGGACCTGCAGGTGACGCTCTTCGAATGGATCCCGGGGTTCGACTTCGGTTTGCTGGATGCTCCCATCGGTATGGCGGCCTACAAGCACTCGGTGCGCAACCTCAATTGGGATATCGCCTACAACGATGGGATGCGGCCGCAGGTCCTGCGCATGAAACGAAAGCTCGCCAAGGCCGGCAGTACGATCTCCTTGCGCCGGCGCAAGGAGGTTGAATTCTGATGCGCGTCCGCCAGTGGCCGCAGCATCAACCGCCCCAACGCTCCAACTCCCTCACCAGGGCGATGGTTTCCACCGCCGGCCTTACATCGTGCACACGCAGTATCGATGCACCCTTCAGCAGGGCGATCGTATGCAGCACGGTACTGCCATTGAGGGCCTCGTTCGCAGTGATGCCAAGGGGAGCGCAGATCATCCGTTTCCGGGAAAGCCCCACCAGAAGCGGCACTTCGAGCACCGTGAATGATGCCAGGCCGGCCAGGAGCGCATAATTGTGTTGCACCTCCTTGCCGAAACCGAACCCCGGATCGATGATGACATCTGCGATACCGGCTGCATTTGCGGCCTGCATACGCAGGCTCAGGTGGTACAGCACCTCCCCACGAACGTCGGTGTAGGTCGGTGCATCCTGCATGGTGGCGGGCATGCCCTGCATGTGCATCAGGATATACGGCACCTTCAGGCCGGCCACCGTGGAGAGCATATCCGCGTCGAGCAGGCCTGCTGAAATGTCGTTCACCACCAGGGCGCCCGCATGAACGGCCTCCCGGGCCACCCGGGAGCGATAACTGTCCACGCTCAGCACGGCCTCTGGGAACGCTTTCCTGATGGCCGTAACCACGGGCAATAGCCGATCCAGCTCCGCTTGCTCCGATACGGCCTCCGCACCCGGCCGGCTGCTCATGCCGCCCACATCGATCATGGCGGCACCATCTTCCAACATCCGCCCGGCGCGGTCCACAGCGGCCTGGGCATCCACGCGGCTACCGGCGTGGAAGGAGTCCGGTGTGGCATTCAGGATGCCCATCACCACGGGCCCATCCCACCGGGTCGATCGTCCCCGCAGGTTCCAGGTGATCTTCATGCGGCGAAGGTATCGGCACGGACAGGCTTCCCACCGACGACGCGCATATGATGCACCGCTTTCGCTCCGGAATGCTGAACAACGGTACCTTCGGAGCTGTCTTCTTACAGCCCCGAACCTCGCACATGAGCACCTTACGTCCCGCCCTGCTTGTATCCATCCTGCTAACGGCTTCCACGGCGATCTACGCCCAAGGACCGTTGCAGGCCATCCGGGAGTACCTTGCCGAACAGGGCCCATCACTCGGTTTCGTCCCCTCCGACGTTCAGGACCTGCGCATCAGCAGCACGCCCAGTTCTCAGGCGAAGGGGTTGGGCATCGTACATGTCATCCAGCAGGTGGATGGGCGTGATGTGCACAATGCCATCGGAACATTCGTGGTTCAGGACGGTCGCGTGCGGCTGGTGGCCGACCGCCTGCTGCGGGACGTCCGTTCAAGGATCGTGTCGGGCGGTGCCATGAGCGCCATGACCGCTTTGCGCCAAGCCTCCACGGCCCTCGGACTTCCATTGCAGGAAGAGCCTGTCCAACGTCCTGGTGCACGACCTGGTGCCATGGAGCTGCTGGCGCCCTCCATCGCGGTCCAGGCGGTCCAGGCACGCGCGATCCTCCAGCCCGATGGCAACGGTATGCTGCACCAGGCGTGGGACCTGTCCATCCGCACACACGCCTCTGATACCTGGTGGCTGGTGGCGGTGGACGCATCCACCGGTGCGATCCTGCGAAGGAACAACATCGTATTGACCTGCTCCTTTCCGGAGGCGCACCAGCACGGGGCGCCGCATGATGACCGTGCGGCACTGGCCGAGGATATCGTGGTCGCAGGTGGGGCGTCCTCCGGTTATCGCGTATTCCAGCGTCCGGTGGAGAGCCCCAACCATGGTGGACGCACCCTGGTGACAGCTCCGGAGGAGGGTACCGCTTCTCCCTTCGGATGGCATGATGTGGATGGTGTGGAGGGTGCGGAATTCACGATCACCCGGGGTAATAACGTATGGGCGACCGAGGATCTGGACGATGACGACGCGCCGGGTTACGCTCCGGACGGAGGTCCTGCGCTGGATTTCGACTTCCCGCTGGACCTTGGCGCCGATCCGGGGAACAGCCTCGATGCCTCGATCACCAATCTCTTCTTCTGGAACAACCTGATGCACGATGTCTGGTACCAGTACGGGTTCGATGAACAGAGCGGCAACTTCCAGGTGAATAACTACGGTCGTGGCGGCGTCGGTGAGGATGCCGTGTTCGCCCAGGCGCAGGATGGCGGCGGGAACAACAACGCCAATTTCGCCACGCCCCCCGATGGCTCCTCCGGTGCCATGCAGATGTACAATTGGACGGGCGCCTCCCTGGGCAACAACCTGGTGGTGAACAGCCCTTCCGGCTTGGCCGGGGCATATCCCAGTGCCATGGCGGGCTTCGGTCCGGGACTGCCGGCCGTGCCGCTGACCGGTGATCTGGTCGCCGTTGTTGACGATGTCGCGCCGGCCGGTGATGGCTGCAACGGCATCCTTAACGCCGGCGCCATTGCCGGCAAGTACGCATTGGTCGACCGGGGCAATTGCACCTTCGTGGTGAAGGTGGAGGCCATGCAGGCGGCCGGTGCCATCGGTGTCATCGTGGTCAACAACCAGCCCGGCAACCCCACCTCCATGGGCGGTACCAGTGGCCTGGTCACGATACCTGCCGTGATGGTGAGCGATGCATTGGGCGCCCAATTGCGGCAGGCATTGCAGGCGGGCAATACGGTCAACATCACCCTGTCCGACGTTGGACAGTCCGCCGACCGTGATGGATGCTATGACAACGGTGTGGTGGCCCACGAGTACGGCCACGGCATTTCCATCCGCCTGACCGGAGGGGGCGACAATGTGGAGTGCCTCTTCAACGCGGAGCAGATGGGAGAGGGATGGAGCGATTGGGTGGGCCTGATGCTCACCATCGAGCCCGGTGATCAAGCCAATGATGTACGGGGCATCGGCACCTTCGCCAGCGGGCAGGCCACCACGGCCAACGGCATCCGACCAGCACCCTACACCCGCAACACGGCGGTCAATCCCTACACCTACGCATCCACCAACAACGCCAGCATCTCCCAGCCCCATGGCATCGGCTTTGTGTGGGCCACCATGCTGTGGGACATGACGTGGGACCTGATCGACCTGTACGGCTACGATGCGGATGTTTACAATGGCGATGGCGGCAACAACATCGCCATGCGGCTGGTGACGGAGGGACTGAAGTTGCAGGCCTGCAACCCCGGTTTCGTGGATGGGCGTGATGCCATCCTGTTGGCCGATGAGTTGATCTATGGAGGTGCGAACAAATGCCTCATCTGGAACGCTTTTGCCCGCCGTGGACTGGGCTTCAGCGCCCAGCAGGGCAGCACGGACGACCGTTTCGACCAGGTGGAGGCGTTCGATCTTCCACTGGCCTGCCAGTTGCCCACCGTGGCGCCCCAGGCGGCTTTCGAGGCAGCCTTATTGGGTGGTTGCAGCGGCACGGTCTCCTTCACGGATGCGTCCACCCAGGTTCCACAGTCATGGAACTGGAACTTCGGTGACGGCACCACCAGCACCGAACAGAACCCATCACATACATACGTTGCCAGCGGCACCTACACGGTCACCCTCATTGCAACGAACCTCATCGGAAGCGACAGTTTCAGCCAGAGCGTCACCATCCAATTGCCGGAGCCACCGCTGGCCTCCGATGCGAGCATCTGTGCGGGTGCATCTGCGGAATTGACCGCCACCGGCATCGGCACGCTGGAGTGGACCGATGCGCAAGGCACATCCGTCGGCTCCGGGCCCGTGCTGTCCACTCCGGCTCTGGAGGCGTCCACCTCCTACAGCGTGCGCAGCGTGGTTCCTGGTCCGGTCGGGTTCGTGGGCCCCACCACCAATGCCTTCGGTACCGGTGGCCACCTCCAGAGCACGTTCGTGGGCACGGTCAACCTGAGCGCCCAGCAGGCATGTACCATCGTCTCCGCTTGGGTGGATGCGGCCACCAGTGGCACGAGGACCTTCAACCTGTGGTCCGGTTCCAATGGCACGGGACCCTTGCTTCAAAGTGTCCAGGTCGCCATCCCTGCAGGTGCGGGTCGCATCGACCTCGGGTTCGAACTGCCCGGACCGGGCACCTATTCCATTGGTGGTTCGAACACCAACCTTTACCGCAACGATACCGGTGCGGAATACCCCTATGAGCTTCCGGGCCTTTTGTCGGTGACCGGTTCGTCGGCAAGCACAGGGCACTACTACTTCCTCTACGACCTGGAAGTGCGGGGTGCGGCTTGCGCAAGCCAGGCCGTCGATGTTGCGGTATCCGTTGTGGAACCTGCCTTCAGCACGGAGCTCAGCGGGCTTCAGCTCACCTGCACTGATGAAAGTGTGGGCGCCACCAGTTGGGAATGGTCTTTCGGCGATGGGGCCACCAGTACGGAACAGAACCCGGTGCACACCTATGCCCAGATCGACAGCTACACCGTCGAGCTCCGCATCAACGGGCTCGATTGCACCGCCGGTTCCACGGTGGAGTTCAGCACGGGTGTGACCGAACGGTCTGCGGGGGCGCTTGCGTTGCTGCCCAATCCAGCAGTGGATGATGTCGTGCTCACGTTCGCTCCATTGGTCGAAGCGGCAGCACTGACGGTGCGCGATGCCGGGGGGCGCCTGGTGGCCACCTTCCGTCCCGGGGCAGGTGCAACTTCCTTGCGCATGGATGTGTCGGCGTGGGCGGGTGGCATGTACCTGATCGAGTTGGCGGGGGGCACCGACCTGCAGCACGCCCGACTCTTGTTGGTCCGCTGAGCGGCTACCTTCGCAGCCCATGGAACGCACGTTGGTGCAGTACGATGCGGTGGTGGAGGAGTGCCTCGCCCTTTTCGCCAAGAAGGCCCATGACTATGGTACCGCTTGGCGTATCCTGCGGGTGCCCTCGCTCACCGACCAGATCTTCATCAAGGCCCAGCGTATCCGCACCCTCCAGACAGTGGGTGAAAGCCGGGTGGGAGAGGGGGTGCGCCCCGAGCTCATCGGCATCATCAACTACGCCGCCATGGCGCTTGTGCAGCTTGAACAGGGGGTGGTTGACCAGCCCGACCTCTCCATCGCGGAAGGCACCATGCGGGTGAAGGCGGCGCTGGCTCAGGCCCGCGCGCTGATGCAGCGGAAGAACCACGACTACGGCGAGGCCTGGCGCAGCATGCGCGTCAGCTCCCTGGTGGACCTGATCATCATGAAGCTGCTGCGCATCAAGCAGATCGAGGACAATCAAGGGAACACCCTGGTGAGCGAAGGGGTCGATGCCAATTTCCTCGACATCGTGAACTACGGGGTATTCGCCATGATCCAGCTGGACGCGCCGGCCGGCCGGTGATCCGTGGCAGCAGCCGGTGTTCGGTCGTGTTCCGGGGCAACGCTTCGGATGTCCTCCCGCATCACCGATGTTCTGGCGGGTGCGACCGGTAATTAACATTCGAGGTTTGGTAAGTCGGCGCGTTTGGGCGGTGGAGGTCCTTGATCCCCCTGTCCTGTGCCGGTAGTTTCGCCCCCCCAAAGAACCTCTCAATGCGTTCCATTGCCTCGTTCTTGATCATCCTGCTATCCCTGGCAGCGCAGGCGGCCCAGGTGCGCCTGCATGGCAAGGTCACCGGCTTCGAGGACAGAAGGCCGCTGGCGGATGTGTTCGTGCGCGTGTACCGCAATGGTGTTATTGTGGCCTCCGACCACACCGGTCCGGGTGGGCACTATTCATTCGTGCTGGAGAACGGTGCCGAGCACATCATCCGGTTCAGTCTGCCTGGTCACGTGACAAAGTGCTATGTGGTCGATACGCACGGACCTGCATGGGAGGGTGACTTCCGGGTGGTGGATGTGGAGGTGGAGATGACCCTCTTCCCGAAGGTGCCCGAACTCGACCTCAGTTTCTTCGACCTCCCCATGGGCGTTGCGCGCTTCACTCCCATGACCGGCTTCCTCGCATGGAATGACACGTACGAGCGTGCCGTGCGCGATGAGGTGGACCGGCTGATGGCAGAGGTCGCGCTGGTTCGGCGCAACGCTGCAGCGCTGGCCGTCAGGGGACCGGACGCCACCTCCGCCGTTCCCTACTGATCCGCTGTTGGTCATAAATTTGTCAAAGTGCCGGGCACGGGCATCCCGTGGTGCTGGATGACCGGTCGTAGAGGTATGCGGATCATTCCTTGGAACGAACGGAAGCTTGCTTTCGGAAGGGGCATTGAAGAGCTGCCCATGCTGGTGGAACGCGCACTCGGCACCCCGGCGCGGATAGCCCTTCTGGTGCAGGGCGCTTCCTTGGAACGGATGGCCCTGCGTGTCACGGGGCGCTGGAGCGTCAAGGACCACCTGGCACACATGATCCTGCTCGACGAGCGGCTGGAGGTGCGTGCTGATGACCTTGAGGTTCGTCGCAACAGGCTCAGCCCCATCGACCTGGCCGATCAGGATCGGTATATCCATGGCCATGGGGACCGGCCTCTCGGCGACATGATCGAGGAGTACCGGTTGCGCCGCAATTACCTCGTTGAGCGCTTCCTTCATTTGGATGAAGCCGCCCTCCGGCACCGGGCTGAACATCCCTGTCGCCAGTTGTCGATGACGGCCGTGGACCAGCTGCTCTACGTGGTGGAGCATGATGATCACCACCTCGCGCTGATGCGGGCTGCCGTGCATCAGGCACGGGCCTGATAAGCGTCCTCTGAAGGATCGTTAATGAGGGCGCCGCCACCATGCACCCCGCTATCTTCGCCCCTCATCCAACTGATGCAGCCCATGCGGTCCCTTCTCCTGTTCGCGCGTCTCTTCGTCGGTTCGCTATTCATCGTCAGTGGCCTCATCAAGGCCAATGACCCGCTGGGCTTCTCCTACAAACTGGAGGAGTATTTCGCCGAAAGTGCGCTCAACCTTCCCGCGCTGGTGCCATTTGCGCTGGCCCTCGGAATGCTCGCCTGCCTGGCCGAGGTGGTGCTCGGTTTTGCGGTGCTTGTGGGCGGGCGCATGAAACTGGCCACCTGGTCGCTGCTGGGTCTTACGCTCTTCTTCGGCTGGCTTACGGCCTACACCGCCACCTGCGATCCCTCTGCCACCTACACGGTGATGGTGAACGGCGTGGAGGAGGAACGCGGGGTTACCTGTGTGACCGATTGCGGTTGTTTCGGGGATGCCATGAAGGGTTCCATCGGGCGCAGCCTTACCCCGTGGGAGAGCTTCGCCAAGGATATGGTGCTGCTCGTGTTCGTGCTTCCGATGTTCTTCCTCCGTTCCCGCATCAAGTGGAACAACGGAGGGGACGATCGGATCCTGATCCCGGGAGGGTTGCTGTTGGTGGCGCTGTGGAGCTGGGTCTTCACCTGGTGGGGGCCGCTCTGGTTCACCCTGCTCGGGTTCGCCGGGTACTTCTTGATCAAGCGTGTCAGCAAGGCCCCCGCAGCGGAATGGGCCACCGCCGCATGGGTCGCCGCCATCACCCTGGTCTTCAGCTGGTGGAACCATGCGCACCTGCCGGTGCGCGACTACCGGCCCTATGCGGTGGGCAAGAGCATCGCCGAGCAACGGACCATGGGAAAGCCACCGGTCCAGGAGATCTACATGATCTACCGGGACAAACGCACTGGTGTGGAGAAGGAGTACGACAGCAGGGGGGCATACCCTTGGGACGACGACAACTTCGAGTACGTCGACCGCCGTATCGTCGAGGTCGAGCCCGGCATCGATTCCCCGGTTCAGGATTTCATGCTCACGGACATCGATGGGGGGGATCTGACGGACGGCATCCTGGCTGAGCAGAACCCCGTGCTGTTGGTGATGATGTACAATGTGGAGAAGAGCGATCGTGGCTGCCTCCCGGACATCGCCTCGTTGGCGCAGGCGGCGTTCAGCAAGGGATGGTACGTCTATGCGGTAAGCGCGAGCCCGTTCGAGGCGTATGAGGAGGTGCGCCATGCGTATCAGCTGCCCTTCGACATGCTTCAATGCGATGAGAAGACCATCAAGACCTCCATTCGCAGCAACCCCGGCATCATGCTCCTGCAGATGGGTACGGTGAAGGGTCTTTGGCATTGCAACGACATACCCCGGCTTGATGACATCCTGGGTGGCGGCATGCTTGACGCGGTGCCGGCGGTCCCTGACATCGATACCACAGCTTCGGGTTTCCCGCTTCCCGCTGATGTAGATAGCGCGGATGCCCTGCCCGATCAAGGGTCCTGACCCTCCCCGGATGCCCCGTTGCCCTTGTTGATATCCCGGTTCGTGGGGTGATGGCACCACCGCGAGGCAGTCCGCATCTTTGTGGAAGGCCCTATCCGACCGGCCCCGTGACCATGCGCAAGATCGTTGCAGGCAACTGGAAGATGCATACCGAGCGCAGCTCCGCTGCCGACCTGCTGCGACAGCTGGTCTCCGGCGCGGACCGTTGGGCCCCGCATGTGGAGGTGATCGTGGCGCCCCCCTTCCCCTTCCTGGCCGATAGTGTGGACCTGTTGCGTGGCTCCCGGGCCATGGTGGCGGCGCAGAACTGCCACGAGGCGGACCGGGGTGCCTTCACCGGCGAGGTGAGCGTTCCCATGCTGGAGAGCATCGGCGTGGGCGCCTGCATTGTGGGGCACAGCGAACGCCGTCAGTATTTCGGTGAGACCGATGTTGCCGTCGGACGCAAGGTGGCTGCGTTGTTGAGGGGCGATCTGCTTCCCATCTATTGCTGTGGCGAGGTGCGTTCGGACCGCGAAGAGGGAAGGCACTTCGAGGTGGTCCGTGCACAGCTTGATGCCGCCTACGCTGACCTTGATGAAGAAGCCATCGCCCGTACCGTCGTCGCGTACGAACCCGTGTGGGCCATCGGCACCGGCCTTACCGCCACACCGGAACAGGCCCAGGAGATGCACGCGTTCATCCGTGAACGGTTGCGTCGCCGGATCGGCGACCGTGCCGCCAGTGTGCCCTTGCTCTATGGCGGCAGCTGCAAGCCTGATAACGCCGCCGCCTTGTTCGCCCAGCCTGATATCGACGGTGGTCTCATCGGGGGGGCGGCTCTCGATCCCGCTTCCTTCCACGCGCTCATCGACATCGCCGGTCGCACGGGACTCTGATACCATCGCACTGTGCCATATACCGAGGTGACCTTCCTGATCGAGCCGGTGGATCCCTGGCGCGACGTGCTCATGACCGAATTGGCCGATATCGGCTACGACAGCTTCGAGGAGGGGCCCGACGACCCCAAGGGTGGCGGTGAACTGCGCGGGTATGTGCGCAGCGACCGCTTCGATGCAGGGGCGTTGCGACAGCTCCTTGCCTTGCGTGACCCGCATGTGCAGGTGAGCTGGCAGGAGCGCGAGATACCCGACCGCAATTGGAACGCCGAATGGGAGCGGAGCTTCCAGCCGGTGGAGGTGGGGCACGACGTGCGCATCCGCGCGGATTTCCACCCGGCGGCCGAAGGCTTCACACATGAGCTCATCATCACTCCGCGCATGGCCTTCGGCACCGGCCACCATGCCACCACACGCATGATGGTCCAGGCCATGCTGGACCTCGTCATACGGGAGAAGGAGATCTGCGACCTGGGCTGCGGCACCGGTGTGCTGGCCATCCTTGCGGAACGGATGGGTGCCCGCCATTGCGACGCGTTCGACATCGATCCCGCGGCGGTGGACAATGCCCGTGCGAACGTGGAACGCAACGGTTGCGTCCACGTCGTTTGTGCCACAGGCGTGGCCGATGCGCTCGTCGGCCGCAGCTACGACGTGATACTCGCCAACATTGAACGCAATGTGCTGCTGGACGCCATGCCGTTGCTCAGTGCGGCCATGAAGCCCGGAGCGGCGCTCCTGCTCAGTGGCTTCGTGGTCACCGACCGGCACATGCTGGCCCAGCGGGCTCGCGAACACGGCCTGGAACTTGCAGAACGCATGAACGAAGGCGACTGGGCCCTGCTCGGTTGCCGAAAACCACGCAACAGCGCACAGGTATGACCCCATCCTCCGCACGCACCCGGTCCGTTCGCATGGCCATCGGCCTGTTGCTGTGCATGCTGGCACCCGCGCTGGCCATTGCTCAGGCCAAGCCGTTCTCATCGGATCCGGTGCTGTTCCTGGAGGAGATGACAGCCTTTCTCGAGGCAGCCGACAAGAAGGAGGCACGCGGCTTCATGACCGATGTGTTCGCTCCGGTGTGGCAGGGTGCCTTCTACACGGATGCCCAGCGGACCCGTGTGGTGGAGGTGGCCAACTTCATGCTGAAGAAACGCTTCGAGCCCTTTCCGTCCTTCCGTGACTACCTCGCTTCGGTGGCAGCCTTCCCCAGTGGCGGCAGAAGCGTCAGCGAGTTCGATGCATGGATGAAGGGGCTCGGCGAACTGGTGCAGGGCGGCCGCAAACAGAACGTGTCCGCCTTCATCACCACCTGTGCAGGGTTGTTCAGGGATAACACCCTGTTGGGCTCCTCAAGCACCACCTGGCGTGCGCGGGCGGCGCGTTTCACCTTCGCCTTCGACAGTGTGCCCCTGGTCCGCTTCGAGCGCACCGACCTGGTCTGCCTTGCCAAGGGTGACAGTTCGGTCATCCTCGGCACCGCCGGCGTGTTCCTGCCCACCAGTGGCATCTGGCGCGGTGTTGGCGGAAAGGTCACCTGGGAGCGTGCAGGACTGAAGCCGGAGGCCACCTTCGCTGAATGGGACCATCCGTACACCCTGCGCATGAAGACCTCGGCCTATGAGGTCGACTCGGTCCGGTTCAACGACCCCTACTTCCCCCGCACCCTCTTTGGAAAGGTGAGCGACAAGGTGCTTGCCAATGTGGATCCTGAGAGTGCCAGTTATCCGCGCTTCGAGAGCTATGACCGGAGAATGGCCATCCGCGATATCGTGGACGGCATCGATTTCGAAGGTGGATTTTCCCTTCAGGGTGCCAAGCTCATCGGCTATGGAACCAAGGACCAACCCGCCTTCCTGACATTCTATCGCGACAAGCGGCCGTTCATCATCGCGCGTGGCCTGCGCTTCTCCATCGAAACAGAGCGCATCACCACCGACAACGCATCCGTGAACGTCAGGCTTGAGGGTGATTCGCTCTACCACCCCAGCGTAAGCCTGCGCTTCCTGCGCGAGAAACGCGTGCTCAGCCTCATCAAGAAGGAGGAGGGCCTGAGCAAGGCCCCCTTCTACAACACCTATCACGCCATCGACATGTATTTCGAGGTGCTCACCTGGAAACAGGGTGATCCCGTGGTACAGATGGGCAACCTGCCGGGAAGCACCCTCACCAGGGCCAGCTTCGAGAGTTTCGCCTACTTCAAGGAAAAGCGCTACAACGCGCTCCTTGGAATTGATGCGGTGCATCCTTTGGTGCGCCTCAACGATTTCAGCAAACAGAACGAGGGCCACTTCTATGCGCAGGAGTTCGCCGTGTTCAGCCGCATGCCGAAGGAGGAGGTGATCCCACTCCTCATCGATATGGCCAACAAGGGCTACCTCGACTACGACCCGGAGACCGAATGGGTGGATGTCCGTCCCCGCCTCCGCCAGCACATCCTCAACAGTGCGGGCAAACAGGACTATGACGTGCTTCAGTTCAATTCCAACGCCGATGACGGTGTGAACGCCACGCTCAACCTGCTCAACTATGACCTCGCCATGAAAGGTGTGGCCCGCATCCAGATGAGCGACTCGCAGGACGTGCGCATCTTCCCATCCCAGAAGGAGGTCATCATCAAGAAGGGGCGCGACCTCACCTTCGGTGGACAGGTGCAGGCAGGCAAGCTCACCTTCCATGGGAAGGAATACTACTTCCACTACGACAACTTCACCATCGACCTGCTCAACGTGGATTCGGTCAGCTTCATGGCGGACAGTTTCGAGAAGAACGACGAGGGGCGCACCACCCTTGTGAAGGTGAAGAACGTCCTGGAGCAGGTCACCGGCACACTGGAGATCGACGCCCCCAGCAACAAGGGGGGGCTGCATCAGAAGGACTATCCCAGCTACCCGAAGTTCAACAGCACCAAGGAGAGCTATGTCTTCTACGACAAGGGCAACATCCAGCGCGGGGTGTACAAGCGCGACCGCTTCTACTACAGGAGCGACCCGTTCCAGCTCGATTCGCTCGATAACTTCACCAACAAGGGGTTGAACTTCAGTGGAACATTGGTCTCTGCGGGCATTTTCCCGGACATCAAGGAGCCCCTGGCGCTGCAGCCCGATTATGCGCTGGGCTTTGTTCGAAGCACCGGTGAGGCGGGTGTTCCGCTCTATGGCCGCAAGGCCACCTTCACCAGTACCGTGAAGCTCAATAGCCGCGGCCTGCAGGGTGATGGGGAGCTTGAATACCTAACAAGCACCCTTCGCTCCAAGGCCCTTGTGTTCACGCCGGACAGCACACTGGGCCGGGCCGACACGCTGTTCAACAAAATGGCCACCGCCCCGGCCAAGGTGCCCGAGGTCCATGCAGCGGATGTCTTCGTGCGGCTCGAGCCGGCGCGTGACGTGCTCCACACCGAGAAGCTGCGCAGACCGCTGGTCATGTATGGTGACCAGGCCCTGCTGCACGGAGCCACCGATCTCACCCCGCAGGGCATGACGGGCCGCGGGCTCATCGACTTCCGGAACGCCACCCTGCGCTCCGACCTGTTCGCGTTCCAGACCATGCAGCTGCATGCTGATACGTCGGATTTCCGCCTCACCGAGGGCGATACGGCCAGCATCGCGTTCCGCACGGACAATGTGAACGCCACCGTGAAGCTGGACGAGCGGGTGGGTGAATTCGTGTCCAATGGCACCGAGACCAAGGTGGAGTTCCCGGTGAACCAGTACATCTGTTTCATGGACCGCTTCAAGTGGTACATGGACCAGGGCGATATCCAATTGGAGAGCGATCGCACCGCGGCAGCAGGAAGCGAGGACCTCCAGCTGTCGGGTTCCAACTTCGTGAGCGTGCGACCGGACCAGGACAGCCTCGCGTTCATGGCACCCAAGGCGCGCTACGACCTCAAGAGGCACCTGATCACGGCCAACGAGGTGCAGTACATCCAGGTGGCCGATGCATTGGTGACACCGGACAGCATGCGGGTGCGGATACGCCGGAATGCGGAGATGGACCCCCTGCGGAACACGGTGATCACGGCCAACTATGTCACCAAGTACCACCGCATCTACAATGCCATGGCCAACATCAAGGCGAAGAGGAGCTATACCGCCGAGGGTGTGCTGGACTATGTGGACGAGAACGGCAAGGCATTCCCCATTTCGCTGAAGGACATACGGGTGGATACCGCCTACCAGACCATCGCCAGCGGACGTATCGCACGGGAGGAGGACTTCCAGCTCAGCCCGGCCTTCGACTTCTTCGGTGATGTGCGCCTGGCCGCCAGTGTGAAGGACCTCGCTTTCGATGGAAGTACGCGGATCCAGCATGGGTGCCAGGCACTGCCACGCAACTGGATGCGGTTCAGTGGAACCATCGATCCGAAGGAGGTGTACATCCCGGTGGCCGATACGCTCTACGATGACCAGTCGGTCATGCTTGGTGCAGGCATGTTCCTCTCATCCGAGGACCCGTTCAGCGCCAACGGGGCCTTCCTCAGTGCTGTGGAGGACCGCCGCGACAGGCGCCTCATCCACGCTTCCGGCTGGCTCCATTATGACAAGGGGCGCAAGGAATACATGATCTCCAGCAAGGAGAAGATCCGCCAGCGCAACCTCCCGGGCAACCTGGTGGCCCTGGCCCCGGACAACTGCCTGTTGATGGCCGATGGCCGCATGAACTATGGCGTGGACCTTGGGCGCATGCAGGTGAACACGGTGGGCGGCATGCGTTATGAGGTGGACAGTAGGAAGGCCTCCTCGGAGGGGGTGATGATCGCCGACTTCCACTTCCACGACAATGCCCTTGAGCGCATGGCCGAGCAGATGCTCGCCTATCCGGACCTCAAGCCGTTGGACATCACCAAGACCTATTACGAGAAGATGCTGCGCGAAATGCTGGGGCTGGAACGCTCTGACAAGTTCATCAGCGAGCTCAGCATCAAGGGCGAGATCAAGAAATTGCCGGATGAGGTGGTGAAGCCCATCGTGTTGGGCGATGTGAAGCTGGCATGGAACGGTCCCGAACAGAGCTGGTTGAGCGAAGGGCCCATCGGTGTGGCCACCATCCTGAAGAAGCCGGTCTACCGCTATGTGAAGGGGAAGGTGCACCTGGAGCGCAAGCGCAGCGGGGACATCCTCACGGTCCTGCTGATGCTGGATGACCAGACCTATTACTTCTTCCAGTACGGTCGTAACTATCTTTATGCCTACAGCAGCGACGATCAGTTCAACACCGCGCTGGCTGAACTGAAGGACGATAAGCGTGTACTGGATGCGAAGAAGGACGAGGCCGCCTACCAGTTCATCCTCTCCAACAAGAAGAAGGTCGACGATTTCCGCGACCGCTTCGGTCTCTGAACCATGAACTTCCCCTGGGTATACAGCACCCTGGCGATCGTCGCCGCCTACCTGGTCGGCAGCATCCCCTCCAGCGTCTGGTGGGGGCGCGCCTTCCATGGGATTGACGTACGCGAGCACGGCAGCGGGAATGCCGGTGCCACCAATACCTTCCGCGTGCTGGGTTGGCGTTCCGGGCTACCGGTGTTGCTCATCGATGTGGCCAAGGGTTTCCTCCCTGTGCGCCTGATCCCCAATTTCAGTGGACTGGAACCTGACACCACACCGTGGATGTGCCTGCGGCTGGCCCTGGTCCTCGCCACCGTGGTAGGCCACCTGTATCCCGTGTTCGCCGGCTTCAAGGGGGGCAAGGGTGTGGCCACCTCGCTCGGTGGTGTGCTTGCGGTGCACCCCGGGGCCGCAGCCATTTGCGTGGCCGTATTCACCCTGGTGTTCGCGCTCAGCCGCTATGTGTCGCTTGGTTCCCTCACCGCGGCGATGGCCTTCCCCCTGGCGATGCTCCTGCTCTTCCGGGAATCCGATCCGCTCAAGGTCGGGTTCGCCCTCATGCTCTGCCTCACCGTCTTTTACACCCACCGGGAGAACATCGGCCGCCTGTTGCGCGGCCAGGAGAACCGAACAGTGATCGGCGCACGCGGACGACCCCGCAAATGAAGCCCCGGGCCACATACTGCCATTCCTCGTTCCCCATCCGGACGGCGGCCCTCATGGTGGGCATCCTGCTGCTGCATTTGCTGCCACAGGACCTGCCTGCACAGGGTGGCGACCAGCAACTGCGGGCAAAGGCTGACGCCCTCTTCACCCAGCGCCGCTTCGCTGAGGCCATGACCATGTATTCCCAGTTGGTGAGCCTCGCACCCGCCGATCGTGAGCTCAACTACCGCTTCGGCACCTGCCTGCTCCATTCCGGCGATGACAAGGAGAAGGCCATCGGGTTCCTGAAGTACGCCACCGCCGATCCGGCCGGCCCTTCCGCTGCCTGGTACTGGTTGGGACGCGCATACCACCTCAACTACCGGTTCAAGGAGGCCCAGCAGGCCTATCAGCGCTTCCGCGGAACCGGCGACAAAAAGGCCTTGGAGGAATGGCCCGTCGAAGGCTTCGAGCAACAGTGCCGCAATGGGGAGAAGCTCCTCTCCAGCCTGAAGGACGTGCGGGTCCGTAGCAGGGTCGAATCCGCCGAGAGCGACTTCTTCCGCTATTACGAGCTCGGCGACATCGGCGGGCGCATCGTCGTAACGCCAGAGGAACTGCTCACCAACCTCGACAGGAAGAGCGGTCGTCCAGGGCTCGTCTACCTGCCCGACCGCAAAGGCCCCATCCTCTTCAGCAGCCTGGGCAAGGACGGCCGCACCGGTCGCGACATCTACCGTACCGAGCTCATGCCGGATGGAAGCTTTGCCACGCCCATCAAGCTCGCCGGCTACATCAACACGGACCTGGATGATGACTATCCCTTCCTGCACCCCGATGGGAGGACGTTCTACTTCTGCAGCAAGGGGCACAACAGCATGGGGGGCTACGATGTGTTCCGCGCCAGTTACGATCCAGGTATCGATGCGTTCGGGCGTCCGGAGAACATGGACTTTGCGGTGAACACACCCGACGACGATGTCTTCTACGTGGTCGACGGTGAGCACAAGGAGGCCTGCTTCGCCAGTGGTCGCAGCAGTCCGCAGGGCAGGCTGCACGTGTATCGCATCAGTACGGCCCAGCTCCCTGTGGTCATCACCGTCCTGAAGGGGACCTTCGCCAACCAGTTCGACAAGGACGACCGCAAGGCCCGTATCGTGGTGGAGGATGCCCTCACCCGGGAGACCGTTGCCGACGTGCGCACCGATATCAACGGTGGCTATGTGCTCTCGCTGCCGCGTGGCGGGAACTTCCGGTTCATGGTGGAAGCTGGTTCCGGAGGGCGCACCCATGCAGGAATGGTGGAGGTGCCGGGCAGCCCCCAACCGCGCGCCTATCGACAGGAGATCGACCTGGCTGACGAGGGGGGACAGGAGCGCCTGTTGATCCGCAACTACTTCGATGAACCCCTCGGGGACGACATGGTGGCCCTCGCCCTCGACGAGATCAAGCGGAGGGCGCGCCTCGAGGTGAGCACCGGCAGCGACCCCGTGCCACCGCCAACGGAGACGCCACCCGTGACCGATGTGCTCACCGCGGCCGGGTTCACAGGTGATGTGGACAAGGCGGCGGCCCAACGCATCGCGGACGACGATGCCAAGGTCCTGGCACAGGAGGCGGCCGACCTCGACCGCAGCGCCGGGGAGGCCCTTGCCATCGCTTTTGCCGCAGCGGAGGAAGCGTACGATGCCACCCGGAGGGCGGAGGAGCTGGTGCAACAGGCTGCCGGTACCGGCGACGATAGCGCCCGTAACGCACGCATGACGGAGGCAGCGGCCAACCGCCAACGGGCTCGTGAAGCGGGCTTGCGCGCCCGTGCCGCCCAGCGCACCGCCGATGACCTCGCGGCAGATGCCCTTGCCCGCAGGCAACGCGCCGCAGAAGCCGCCCGCATCGCCACCAACGTGCGCGGAACCCTGGGCGAGGGCCGTGACCAGGAAGCGCTTCCCCACCTCGTGGCATTGCGCACACAACATGCTGAGCGCACAGGCCCGAACGCCGATCCTGGTGCCGCAGAGCGCGCCCGAAGGGCTGTCATCGCACAACGCGAACAGGCCGACAGGGCGCTGCGCCAAGCGACCGGCAAGCGGCAGGAGGAGAATGAGCTCACCGACCGCGTGAACCGGCTCAAGCGGGAGCAACAGGACACCGGCAACAAGAGCCGCAAGGCCGAACTGCAGCGCTCCATCGACGAGCTTGGCGAACAGCTGGCCGCGTTGCGCGACGAGACACGCTCGGCACAGGCCAGGGCCGTCACCCTCGAACGCGAATCGTCCCTCCTGCGTGGGCAGGCCGCCCTTACCGCAATGCTTGCCGTTCCTTCCGACAAGCCCGTGCAAGCGGTGCCGGAGGACGCGGCCGCCAGCCTCGCACAACGCATCCTTGAGACCGAGCGCAGGGCCGACGCGCTGCCCATCGATGAACGGTTCGAGGTGGACCTGAACGAGCCGGCCGCTGCGAAGGAAGCGCGCATCTTCAACTGGGAGCGCAACAGCCCCACACGGAGCGCCCCCCCCTCACCAGCCACCGCCGATATCGCCACAACGGCCGGCAGCGAAGGGCGCGC
>CAZLGY010000008.1:6582-40348 GCA_964559165.1 uncultured Chryseobacterium sp. | reverse complement strand
TGGTGCTGATGGCCGAGGACGCCGCGGGCAGGCTGGTGTTCGTGCAGCCGAAGGAGGCGATCGGTCCGGGGGCGGAGGTGCGTTAAAGCTTCACGGGATCCACTTGATCCCCGAGAAGTCCGGTTTGCGCTTTTCAAGGAAGGCGTTCCTGCCCTCCTTCGCCTCTTCGGTCATGTAGGCCAGGCGCGTGGCTTCACCGGCGAAGACCTGCTGGCCCACCAGTCCATCGTCCGTGAGGTTGAAGGCGAACTTGAGCATCTTGATGGCGGTGGGGCTCTTGGCGAGGATCTCCTGCGCCCATTCCCAGGCCGTGGCCTCCAGTTCGGCGTGTGGCACCGCGGCGTTCACCATGCCCATCTCGTAGGCCCGTTGGGCATCAATGTCCCGGCCCAGGAAGAAGATCTCGCGGGCCCGCTTCTGGCCCACCATCCTGGCCAGGTAGGCACTGCCATAACCGCCGTCGAAGCTGGTCACGTCGGCATCGGTCTGCTTGAAGACCGCGTGCTCCTTGCTGGCGATGGTGAGGTCGCACACCACGTGCAGGCTGTGCCCGCCGCCCACGGCCCAGCCGGGCACCACGGCGATCACCACCTTGGGCATGAAGCGGATCATGCGTTGCACCTCCAGGATGTTCAGGCGGGGCATGCCGCTTTCGTCCACATAGCCCTGGTGGCCGCGTGCGCGCTGGTCGCCACCGCTGCAGAAGCTCCACCCGCCGTCCTTGGGGCTGGGCCCTTCGGCGCTGAAGAGCACCACGCCGATGCCGGTGTCCTGGTGCGCATCATGGAATGCCTGGATGAGCTCGCTCACCGTGTGTGGACGGAAGGCGTTGCGCACCTCGGGCCGGTTGAAGGCGATGCGGGCCACGCCACCGCTCTTGCGGTAGGTGATGTCGGTGAACTCCTTCACGGTGGTCCATTGCGGCGGTGCAATGGCGCTCTTCATGCGGGCCTTGGTCATGGTGCGTTGGCTGGGGGACAAATATCGGAAGGGCCGGCAGCCTGCTGGCTGACGGCCCTCACGGATGGGTCTTGCGGCCTGCCTTAGTTGGCGATCGCGCAATTCACGGCGGCTGCCGCATTGATGTTACCGTAGCCCTTGCTGCTACTGGGGTTGTTCGCGAATTGGGCGGTGCTGGTCAGGCACTGCAGCACCTGTTCACGGGTGCGTGCGGGGTTGGCGCTCCAGACCAGTGCTGCGATGCCGGCTGCCGTGGCGGTGGCACTGCTGCTGCCGCCGATGTAGGTGGGTGCACTGCCGCTGGAGGCCAGCGTCAGGCTGTTGCGGTCGCTGTTGCTGCTGCGCTCCATGATGATGGTGAGGTCCACCTGCGAACCATCGTGACAGCTAGCACACTTGCTTCCGTTCTCCTTGACACCGGTGACCGCCACGCATTTGCTGAGGGCTGCGGGATAGATCACGCCGTACCAACTGGTCCAGCTGAAGCTGGTGCCGGCAGCGGCCATGATCATCTTGCCTTTGCCGTGTGCGTAGTTCACGCCGTCGCTGAGCACACTGCTGCTGAAGGGTGTGCCGATGCTCATGCTGATGACCCGTACGGCCGTGTTGTTGCCCAAGGCCACCAAGGCGTTCTTCACGCCGGTGCGTTCGCTGCTGCCATCCAGCACCACATCCTCACATCCCCTTACGAAATGGAGGCTGCTCTGGTATGCTACACCGGTGGTCGCCCCTTGGTCGTTCCGGGGACCAACGGCCTGGCCGGCCATGCTGTTGCCGTGCGTGCAACCGGTGTACGCGCTGCTGCCGAAGGTGTATCCCGTGGTGAGGCCACGGCCCACATTGCTGAAGCCGTTGTTGAGGCCGGAACCCAGCAGGGGTTGTGCGTTGCTGAGACCCGCGTCGATCATGCCCACGGTGATGCCGAGGCCTTGTGCGCTGTTCCATGCGCCGGGGATGTTATGCAGCGAGAAGTTCCAGGGGAGGCGGGCGTTCGGCGTGATGGTGCTGATGTCCGCGCTGTTCACGGCGGTGGTGGAGGAAGAACAACCGCTGGTGCTGCGTTGTGCATCGTCCTCCCCTGCGGCCGGCCAATAGTCCAGCGGCTCCAGGTAGCGTACGTTCTCCAGGTTGTACAGGGCGGTCAGCACTTCCTTGTCGGTGATGCGCAGGGTGATGATGGGCAGCACAGGGTCGTCCTCCACCAGGATGTCACGGAGCTCCACCCGCTGGCCAGCGCGGTTCAGCAGTTCCAGTACACGTTGGATCAGGGCATCGTGGACATCCTTCCAGGCACCACTGCGCACGTTGACGCGGTGCATTGCGTCGTCCACGTTCGTGGCACCTGTCGGGCGATATCCGATGGCCAGGCTGTGGTCGTTGTATTGAAGAGCGCTCCACAAGGTGTGCAGGTCCACCCATTCCCATCGGAAGTCGTTGCGTTGTTCCAGCAGCCCGATCACGGTGCGATCGAGGGTCGCCTGGTCCAGCGGATCGCCAGCCGGCACGGATACGGGGTTGGTCTTCTCGACCAATAGGGGCCCCTGTTGGGCGTTCTCCGGGGACAGCTCTTCGCGCTTGCATCCAGCGAAGAGGATCGAAAGGGCCAGGGACAGGAACGCGGTTCTGCGCATGACGGTGCGGGTTAGGTGAGGACAAGGTAAGGGTGGTCGGGGATGCGGCTTGCGTCCCGGGATAGCAGTTATCCACCGATGCATCGTGGAAGGACGCTTGCTCATGGAGTGGGCGTTGTGAAGGTGCGCATGGCTACTTTTGCGGCCTTCCATCGGACCCCATAGTTCAATGGATAGAATAGGAGTTTCCTAAACTCTTGATCCAGGTTCGACTCCTGGTGGGGTCACCACCCAGCCCCCGCAGCCCTTGCCCAGCAAGGGTTTGCGGGGGTTTTGCTTGCTTGGTTGTCGGTTCGGAATGGTCGGTGATCCGGGTAAGGGTAGAACATTCTTCCCCTCAGCAGGGGTCGATCCCAATTGTGTAGCGATCCCGATTGCGCCTGAACGCCGAGGTGACCGTCGATCGCAAGCCTCCCCCAAGTGTAGCCGCTCATTGGTGAGGGTGAAGTGATCCTTGGTCCCGGAGGTCCGTGAACAGGGCGCTGTGTGAAAGTGCGTCAACGCCACGCATCCGTGCGCCATGGCGCAGGTCTACCTTCGGCCTTGCCGTTCGTGCATGCCTGCGCGATGGCCACAGCGCGTGATCCGGCACCTCCTGCTCCACCTGTTCCTATGGTACGCCATGGTCGCTTTTGCGCAGCCACCGAACCAGGACTGCGCAACGGCCACCGCCTTGTGTGCTCAGCAGCCTGTGTCCGGCAACAATACCGGTGCCGATGGTGTGCTGCCTGGTTCCTGTGGCATGGATGCGCTCCTTTGGTATTCGTTCACCACCAATAGTGTGGGCGGCGAAGTGACCGTTGCACTTACGCGCATTGATTGTCCCGTGGTCGCGGGGGTGGACAATGAGCTTGGCCTCGTGGTCCTGTCGAATGCCAACGGCTGTGCACCGGCATCATTCGTCGTGGAGTCGGGTGATCCCTGCGACTCGCGGGACTCCATTCCGTTCGGCGTGACGATGCCGGACCTTGCGCCCAACAGGACATACTACATCTATGTGGCAGGTGTCGCCGATGCAGGATCGTCCACCGCACAATGCGGCTTCGATCTGGAGGTGAGCGGCCCGGGCGCCAATGTGGTGGACGTGGACTTCGATGCCGGCCCGAACGTCACCATCGGCTTCGGGGAGAGCACCCAGTTGCAGGCCGTCGGGGGGGTTGGCTACAGTTGGTCGCCGACCACTGGCCTTAGTGGGGCCAATATTCCCGACCCTATCGCCAGTCCGCCGACCACCAACATTTACACGGTGACCACGACGATCGATGGATGTGTGTTCACGGACCAGGTGGTCGTGGAGGTGCGGCCACTGATCGCCCCCCCCAATACGTTCACCCCCAACGGGGACGGCATGAATGACCAATGGCTGATCCCGGGTATCGCCGGCTATCCAGGCGCGGTCGTCAATATCCATGACCGCTGGGGCCAGCGCGTGTTCACGAGCAATGGTTACCGTGAGCCTTGGGATGGAACCAATGGAGGACGGACATTGCCTGACGCCACCTATTACTACCACATCCAGCTCAGCCAGGCGGGCAGCGGATCAACTCCTTACACGGGCTTCGTGTCCATCATCCGATGAGGTGCCTGCTGCTGATCACCGCGCTGCTGATGGGGCTGTCTGCCTTCCCCCAGCTGCTGTCACAGTACACCCAATACGTATTCAACCATTTCAGCATCAATCCGGCGGTGGCAGGCAGCAAGGACTGCCTCGACGTACGCCTGGGTTTCCGCAAACAATGGCTGGGCATGGACGGAGCACCCACCACCGGTTGGGCCAGCCTGCACGGGACACTGCGCCAGAAGGGGAAACCATTCAAGGCCAACAAGCATGGCTTTGGACTTTTCATCGAGGCCGATGAGGCCGGCAACTGGGGCTACACACGGTTCCTGCTGGCGTATGCCTACCACATCCAGATGTCGAAGGATTACTACATGTCATTTGGCCTGTTCGGAGGCTTGCAGCAGATGAAGTTCAACACCGGCGAGGCCTTCGTGCTGGATCAGGGTGATGCAGCCATCAATGGCCGCGCGGCTGCGTTGGTGGCTCCGGAGGTGGTGCCCGGTATCTGGTTCTACAGCAGGAAAGCGTGGGCAGGCATGTCGATCCACCAGCTGCTGGGCAATGACATGGGGCTGGGACAGGATGCGCGGCTATACCGCCATCTGAACCTTTCGGGTGGATACAAGTACCGCCTTGGGCGGAACACCTCGCTCACGCCCAGCATCCTGCTGAAGTTCGCCGGAGGCGCTCCGGCCGCCCTTGACCTGAACGCCATGGTGGAGTGGAAACGGACCCTTGCGTTGGGTGCCGGATACAGGGGAGGTGATGCACTGTGCCTCATGATGCGTGTCGGGTTCCTTGATTATTTTCAACTCGGATACAGCTACGACATCACCACGTCGCGCCTGAAGGTGGCCGGCAACAACACCCACGAGGTCATCCTGGCGATCACCCCGTGCAGCAAGGAGGACCAGGGCAGGCGCATGATAAATTGTCCTGCTTTTGATTAGAACCGCAACGACCATGCCCAACAGCTTGTCCCTTCGAGCGCTCTTCTTCTGCGGCCTGGTGGTGCTGTGTGCGCAGGTGGCCGCGCAGTCGAGGTTCTGGGTAGGTGGACCGGGGCGATGGGATGATGCAGCCCATTGGAGCGACCGGCCCGGCGGGCCGGGCGGTGCCGGTGTGCCGCGGGTGGGCGACGACGTACGCATCGAAGGACCCGCCGTGGTGGCCATGAAGGGGGTGTCCTGGTGCCGTGGCTTGCAGGTGATCGGAACCCATGGAGCGGTGCGCATCACGGGTGCGACGGACGCTGAACTTCGTCTTGCCGGTGCATGGTCCATGCAAGGTGCCGTATCGTGGGAGATGGCAGGGGAGGTGCACCTGGTCAAACGGCAGGGTGGGGTGGAGGTGGACCTGCGTGGCATCCGGCTGAACAGTGATGTGGTGCTTGATGGCAGCGGGAGCTGGTCGTTGCTCAGCGATGTCGCCCTGTCGCCGTTGCGGTCGATCCGGTTGCGTCAGGGGACCTTCATCGCCAACGACCGGTCGGTGACCGCAGGCAGGCTGTTGGTGGAGGGACGTGGCAACCGCCGCATCCTGGCGGGGTCAAGCCTGTTCCGGCTCGGTGCGATGCCCGATGTGAACACGCTGCGGGGTGTGTTGGAACCCGCGAACTCCATTCTTGCGGTCGGTGATGAGGTGCGCCCATGGGGGATCGTCGGTCGCCCTGGAGAGGGGTCGCCGCGTGACATCAACGTATGCGCCACCGGGCCAGGCCAGATACCGTTCATTGTGGATGCCCAAGCCACATCGAACTACAATGGTTTCGGGGTGCAGTGCCGCGGCCTATGCAATGCCACGGTGACCGCCACGGTAACAGGAGGCAGCGGGAACTTCACCTACGCCTGGTTGAACGGTGGCCCCAATGCGCCCACCTGGACCACCGCCTGTGGTGGTCCACAGATCGTGATCGTTACGGATGTCAGCCAAGGCATTTCCTGCCCCGCACAGGTCAACGTCACCGAACCCGCTCCCTTGGGGGTGATCTTCTTCGGTGCCGGAACATCACCTTCCTGTATTGACGCCTGCGATGGATCGCGGACAGCGCTCGCCGTGGGCGGAACGGGGCTCATCACCTACAACTGGAACAACGGTGCCGGGTCAGGCTCCTCCTTTTCACAGCTCTGTGCAGGGGAGAACACCCTGTTGGTCACGGATGCCAACGGCTGCACGTTTGACACCACCTTCTCGTTCATCGTCGCACCGATCCTGCCCAACCTCGTTGTCACCAACGCGTCCTGCAACGGAGTTTGCGATGGCGCGGCCGAGGTCAGTCCCACCGGCGGGGCCCCGGGCATCACGGCCACCTGGTCGCCCGGCGGTTTTACAGGCAATTCCATATCGGGACTTTGTGCCGGGAACTACAGCGTGTTCCTCATCGATCCCGAAGGATGCGATACAACGGTGTCCTTCACGATCACCGAGCCACCGCAGTTGGTGCTTTCCCTTACGAGCGAGGATGCGGTGTGCTTCGGTATCTGTGATGGCACCGCAACGGTCACGGTATCGGGTTCGCCCGGTCCGTTCGCGTACGATTGGCAACCCGCCCCGGGCATCGGCCAAGGTGATGCAACGGTGGGTGAGTTGTGTGAAGGAACCTACACGGTCACCATCCTTGACGCTTCCACCGGGTGCGATACGACACTCTCCGTCGTCATTGATGCGCCCCCGCAACTGTCCCTCCAGGGAACGATCGTCGATGCAACCTGCACCGCTGTCTGCGATGGCAGCATCACCGTGGCGGTAACAGGTGGTACGCCGGGCTACACCTACGCGTGGATCCCTGCCGGCATTGCGGGGCAGGGCACCACGAATGTAAGTGGGCTGTGCGCGGGAACGTACACGTTGACGATCACCGATGCCGCAGGCTGCGATACCACGGTGAACTATACAGTGGGCGAGCCTCCCCCGCTCGCGGCTACGCTGGACATCACGGAAGTGAGCTGCAATGGCCTGTGCGATGGATCGGTCACCGCGGATGTGAGCGGTGGCACACCCGGCTATACCTACCTGTGGACGCCAGCGCCCGGTGGTGGCCAGGGAACACCTGCTGCCACGGGTCTTTGCGCTGGTGCCTACACGTTGTTGGTGGTCGATGCGAACGGTTGCGACACCCTGCTGGATGTCACGATAACAGAGCCACCGTCGTTGTCGAACGTGCCAGCGAGCACCGATGTCACCTGTGGGGGGTTGTGTGATGGCACTGCCACGGCGGATGTCAGCGGCGGAGTGGCGCCCTACACATATGCCTGGAGCCCTGCACCGGGCACCGGCCAGGGAACCGCGCAGGTCGGTGGCCTGTGCCCCGGCACGTACACGCTTACGGTGACCGACGCCAACGGTTGCATCTACACGGAGGACTACCTCATCGCGGACCCCGTACCGATCACGGTCGTCCTGGATGTACTGCCCGCCACATGCCCTGCATCGTGCAACGGCAGTGCGGACGCGTTGGTGTCCGGTGGTACGGGCCCCTACACGTATGCATGGGGTTCTGGAACGATCACAGGGCAGGGCACGCCGAACGTGAGCGAACTGTGTCCCGGGGCATATACGCTGACGGTGACCGACGCCCTGGGCTGTGATACCACGGTCGCGTTCACGGTCACCGATCCGGCACCCATCGAGGCGCAGGGGGTGGTGGTGGATGCCACGTGTGCGGACGGCTGCGATGGCAGTATCACCGTGGCGGTAATGGGTGGCACCCCCGGCTACACCTACGTTTGGACACCGGCCGGCATTGCGGGGCAGGGCACCCCGAACGTAAGCGGGCTGTGCGCGGGACCATATACGTTGACGATCACCGATGCCGCAGGCTGCGATACCACGGTGAACTATACAGTGGGCGAGCCTCCCCCGCTCGCGGCTACGCTGGACATCACGGAAGTGAGCTGCAATGGCCTGTGCGATGGATCGGTCACCGCGGATGTGAGCGGTGGCACACCCGGCTATACCTACCTGTGGACGCCAGCGCCCGGTGGTGGCCAGGGAACACCTGCTGCCACGGGTCTTTGCGCTGGTGCCTACACGTTGTTGGTGGTCGATGCGAACGGTTGCGACACCCTGCTGGATGTCACGATAACAGAGCCACCGTCGTTGTCGAACGTGCCAGCGAGCACCGATGTCACCTGTGGGGGGTTGTGTGATGGCACTGCCACGGCGGATGTCAGCGGCGGAGTGGCGCCCTACACATATGCCTGGAGCCCTGCACCGGGCACCGGCCAGGGAACCGCGCAGGTCGGTGGCCTGTGCCCCGGCACGTACACGCTTACGGTGACCGACGCCAACGGTTGCATCTACACGGAGGACTACCTCATCGCGGACCCCGTACCGATCACGGTCGTCCTGGATGTACTGCCCGCCACATGCCCTGCATCGTGCAACGGCAGTGCGGACGCGTTGGTGTCCGGTGGTACGGGCCCCTACACGTATGCATGGGGTTCTGGAACGATCACAGGGCAGGGCACGCCGAACGTGAGCGAACTGTGTCCCGGGGCATATACGCTGACGGTGACCGACGCCCTGGGCTGTGATACCACGGTCGCGTTCACGGTCACCGATCCGGCACCCATCGAGGCGCAGGGGGTGGTGGTGGATGCCACGTGTGCGGACGGCTGCGATGGCAGCATCACCGTGGCGGTAACGGGCGGTACGCCGGGCTACACCTACGCGTGGCTGCCTGCCGGCATTGTGGGGCAGGGCACCCCGAACGCAAGCGGGCTGTGCGCGGGAGCGTATACGTTGACGATCACCGATGCCGCAGGCTGCGATACCACGGTGAACTACACGGTGGGGGAGCCTCCGCCGCTTGCGTTCATCCTGGACTTCACACTGCCCACATGCAGCGGCTCTTGTGATGCCGTGGCAAACGCCTCGGGCGTCACTGGAGGCACCCCGCCCTACACCTATCTGTGGAGCCCTGCACCTGCGGTAGGACAGGGTACGGGAACGGCCTCCCAGCTTTGTCCAGGGGCCTATTCGCTCACCCTTGCTGACGCGAACGGCTGTGATACCACGTTCGCATTCGTTATCGATCCGGCACCGGTCATCGCACTGGACCTTGTGCTGACGCCCACCGGATGCGGTGGCGTTTGCACGGGTACCGCGGTCGTTGCGGCCTCCGGCGGTAACGGAGGGTTCACGTACGATTGGTCCCCCGATCCGGTGGCCGGTGATGGCACGCCTTCCATCACGGCCCTCTGTTCCGGAGCATACTCGCTCACGGTGACGGATGCCCTGGGTTGCGATACAACGCTGCAGTTCGTCATCTCAACACCTTCGGGTATCGATGCACAACCGTCGGTCGTGGATGCGGGCTGTGCCAACACATGTGATGGTGCTGTCGCACTTGTTGTCAGTGGCGGGCTGCCTCCCTACGGCTTCCAGTGGTCCCCCGGACCAGGAGCAGGTCAGGGGACACCATCCGTTTCAGGCCTGTGCCAGGGTATATGGACCGTACAGGTCAGCGATGCTGCAGGCTGTGATACCACGCTTCTGGTGCAAGTGGGCGCTCCGCCTGCCATCGTACCCGGCCTCGCCTTCACCAACGAGACCTGCAATGGGCCCTGCGATGGCGCTGCTGAGGTGAACCCCACCGGAGGTGTCGGCCCCTACCAGTTCAACTGGGTACCCGAACCCCTTACCGGGCAGGGAACCCCCTCTGTCAGTGGGCTGTGTGCGGGCGATATCGCTGTGATCATCACGGATGCCGCTGGTTGTGACACCACGGTGACCTTCACGGTCCTGCCGTTCCAAGGGGTTGATGCAGGGCTGGTGCCCCTGGATGCCCCGTGCCCCAATTCGTGTGGAGGAACGGCTTCAGTGCTGCCCAATGGTGGTATCGCCCCCTACTCGTTCGTGTGGGAACCCGATCCGCTCACCGGTCAGGGTACCAGTGCGGTGACCGGTTTGTGTGTGGGTACCTACCTGGTCACCGTGACGGATGCCGTGGGATGTGATACAGCGGTTTTCTTCAACATCGAAAAGCCGCCCCCGTTCGAGCCCAACCTTGTCGTACAAGCGGAGGATTGCAACGGCCCATGCACCGGAGCGGCAGCGGTTTTCCCGGTGGGAGGTACCCCGGGATATACCTATGTGTGGAGCCCGGAACCTGCCGCCGGGCAGGGCACCAACAGTGTAACGGGTCTCTGTGCCGGCATCACCTATGAGGTCACCATCGGCGACGTCAACCTGTGCGATACCACGGTCAGCTTCTTGGTGCCTCCCTTCCAGCCCATCGATCCGTTGTTCACCAGTACGCCGGTCACCTGCTCGGGCGCATGCGATGGAACGGTCACACTGGCGCCCACGGGCGGACAGGGTCCCTTCACCTTCTTCTGGGTGCCTGAACCTGCCAACGGACAAGGGGTGTCGCAGGCTGCAGGCTTGTGTGCAGGTGTGTACGAGGTGACGATCACGGATGCGGCCGGCTGCAGCAGCACAGCGCAGATCCTGATCACGACACCGACACCCCTTGCTGTGGATGCCACCGTGCAGGATCTTGCTTGCAACGCAGCATGCAATGGAAGTGTGGAACTCGATGTCACCGGTGGCACCGCACCCTTCACCTACCTGTGGAGCCCTGTGCCCCCTGCTGGACAAGGGACCCCTGTCGCCACTGCCCTGTGTGCGGGGGACATATCCGTGGTCGTTACCGATGCGTCAGGCTGTCAGGTGGTGCGCACGTTCGTCGTGCAGGAGCCCGCCCAGCTAACAGCGGAAGGCTCCGCCACCACCTCGCAATGCCAGGTCTGCAACGGATCGGTCTCCGTTGTCGTGGCGGGTGGCACGGCTCCTTACGACATCAGTTGGACGGACGCAGCCGGGGCGGTGGTGGGTGTTACACCCACGGTGACCGATCTCTGCGCGGGAGCCTATTCAGCCTTGATCACTGATGCCAACGGTTGCCAGCTGGTCGTCCCTGTGGCCGTTTCGGATGTTGAAGGGGAGGACCTCACAGTGCAGGATGCTGCGGTCGCGTGCCCAGGTGATTGCACCGGAACACTGGAGGCGACCTTCACCTGTGATGATCCGCCATGCACACTTGCCTGGACCGATGGAGCGGGTCAGCCGCTCGGCGCCGATCCCGTGCTTTCAGGCTTGTGTCCCGGGTCTTACACGGCGGTGCTCACCAACGCCAGTGGTTGCGTCGCTTCGGTGACGGCAACGGTAACCGGGCCGCCATCGCCCCAGTATTCCATTACCAGCAGTCCGCCGGGATGCAATGGTCTCTGCAATGCGACCGCGGGGGTCAACCTCAACGGTGGTGTGCCCCCGTACACGTTCGTATGGACACCGCAACCGCCCGCCGGGCAGGGCACAGCGCTCGCCTCCGGGCTGTGCGCCGGCAGCTATGAGGTCCTGGTCACGGATGGAACGGGGTGCGATACCACCTTGTCCGTTGCCATCGTTGAGCCGCCCCTGTTGGAGCTTGCAGCAACCGTGCAGGGGGTCGCATGCAGTGATGCATGTGATGGCCGTATCGATCTTCAATTGACCGGTGGAACGGCCCCTTTCACCGTTGTGTGGAACCCCGTGCCGCCCAACGGCCAGGGTGTGCAGAGCGCGCAGCAATTGTGCGCGGGTGAGTGGTCGGTGGTGGTCGGTGATGCCGGTGGGTGCACCGTGCAGGCCGTGTACACGGTATCCGCACCCGATCCGCTTTCCGTGCAGGTGCAGGTATCCTCCAGCTCCTGCGGCGCCTGCGATGGCGGTGCAGCCCCCGATGTATCAGGTGGCACTGCGCCCTATTCTTACGCATGGTCGCTGGCCGGGGTCGTGGTATCCACAGACCCCTTGCTGGCGGGTGCCTGCCCCGGGGTGTATGGGCTGTTGGTCACCGATGCCAGCGGCTGCACCGCCGGAACATTGGTTCCCATTTCCGACGTCAATGGTCCGGAACTCAGCGCCGTCGATGGTCAGGTGACCTGCTTCAGTGATTGCAACGGCGTGGCCGGTGTAACCTTCACCTGCAACATCGGTCCGTGCTCCACGATCTGGACCGATGCCGCCGGTGCCGTCATTGCCCAGAACCTGCTTACAGTGCCCGATCTGTGCACCGGGGTCTACACGGTGCGTGTGATCAATGGCATCGGATGTGAAAGTGTAATTGACGTGGAGGTGGTGCCGGCACAGGTGATCGTTCCAAGTGCTGTGGCAACGCCAGCGAGCTGTGCGGGCGTATGCGATGGTGTTGCCGTAGTGTCGCCTGCGGGTGGTGCGGGCGGTTTCACCTATAACTGGGTCCCCGAACCGGGTTCCGGGCAGAACACTCCGCAGGCGTCCGGTCTGTGCGAAGGCATCTACACGGTCGCCATCGTGGATGCTGCTGGTTGCGATACGCTCGTACAGGTGCTCATCGATGCACCCACTGCCATCAACATGAGCGCCCTGGTGCAGGACGCCCTCTGCGCCGGTGCCTGTGATGGTGCGGTGGAAGCCTTGGTCCAGGGCGGTGTGGCCCCCTATTCGGTGGACTGGTCGCCGGCACCTGCGGTCGGACAGGGTACCACGTCGGTATCGGGCCTCTGTGCCGGTACTTATACGCTATCGGTCACCGACCAGAACGGGTGCTCCCTGGACAGCGCCTGGACAGTGAACGCGCCACCACCGATCGTGGTGCAGGGGGCCAGCACGTTCAGCACGTGCGGCGTGTGTGATGGTGCAGCCGGTGTCACCATCACTGGCGGTACACAGCCTTATTTCATCCAATGGACCCTGCTCGGTGCCATCGTGGGTACCGGTCCTGCGCTGGTCGATCGCTGCGCCGGCATTTATGTGGCGGAGGTGACGGACGCCAATGGATGCAGCGCATCCCTGGTGGTTCCCATCTCGGATGTGGATGGCGAGGAGCTCACCACCGTGGATGGTGTCACCACGTGTCCCAATACCTGCGATGGCAGTGTGCAACTGTCGTACACATGCAGCGCCCCCCCTTGCACGGTCACTTGGTATGATGCAGGAGGTGCGGAGATCGCACAAGCGGTCGAGCAGGTGGATGGCCTCTGCCCGGGCGATTATTTCGTGCAGGTGGTCAATGGTTCCGGTTGCCTTACCGTTGATACGGCCACCGTATTGGTCCCGGATCCCATCCTTGCCAACTTGGGAACCACACCGGTCAGCTGCTTCGGCAACTGTGATGGAACGGCTACCGTGGCGCCCACCGGTGGTCTTGCCCCGTATGTCTATGCGTGGTCACCGGAGCCGGGAGGCGGACAGGGCACTGCCGTGGCAACAGGATTGTGTGTGGGCACCTATGCGGTGCTGATCACCGATGCCAATGGATGCTCCATCGAACAGGATGCCTTGATCCTTGGACCGTCCCTGCTTACCGTAGATGCAGCGGTCAACAATGCGTCCTGCAGCGGGGTCTGCGATGGCGTGATATCGTTGTCGCCCCAAGGCGGTACCGCCCCCTACACGTTCCTGTGGACCCCCCCCCCGCCCAACGGTGCCACGGGAGCCATCGCCGAACAGCTCTGTCCGGGGCCCTGGCAGGTGTTGGTGAGCGACGCCAACGGATGCGATACCCTCCTGACGTTCGTGGTAACGGAGCCCGCTCCGCTTGAGGCCGCACTTTCCACGGTGGACAACATTTGCAATGGTGATTGTCTTGGCACGGCGGATGTGGTCGTACAGGGGGGCACGGCGCCCTACGTGGTCGCGTGGCGCGACGCTGGCGGTACGGTCATCGCACCGGACCAGACGGCGATCGACCAACTGTGCGCCGGCACTTATACGGTTTCGGTGGTCGACGACAATGGATGCACACGCGATCTCACGTTCATCATCGGACAGGGTCCGCCCATTGTGCCGGGCCTGTTCGTGACCGGTGAGACCTGCGCAGGACCTTGCAACGGAACAGCGATCAGCACGCCCGATGGTGGGCAGGGTCCCTACCAGTTCCTGTGGCAGCCTGAGCCCGCCGCAGGACAGGGAACGGCCATCGCTTCAGGCCTTTGTGAAGGGGCCTACACGGTCACCATCACCGATCAGGCCGGGTGTGATACCACGGCAGCTGTCGTCATTGCGCCATATGTGCCGGTGGATCCCGGTGCAGTGATCGCGGATGCCGGGTGTCCGGGCAGTTGCGACGGGTCTGTTCTGCTCGACCCCACCGGGGGCATCGGTTCGCTCTCCTTCCTCTGGTCACCGGTCCCGGCCAATGGTCAGGGTGCATCCAGTGCAACGGGATTGTGTGGCGGTGAGATCACCCTTACGGTGACCGATGCAGCGCTTTGTGCAAGCACGTTCACCTACACCATCGGCGCGCCGCCCGCGTGGATCGTCGTGGTGGATGCGGTGGTCCCTGCCACCTGCACGAATTCCGCCGATGGTGCGATCTCCGTTACCACCGGGGGCGCAACGTCGCCCCTCACCTTCCAATGGTCCGGTCCGGTCGGCTACCAATCGGTGCTTGAGGATATCAGCGGCTTGGCGCCTGGTGATCATACCTTGACCGTGACGGACGCCAACGGTTGTGACACCACCGTGGTGGTGAACGTACCCGTCATCAACCCCCTGCTCGCCGATGCAGGCCCGGACAGGCGTGTGTGCGCAGGTGTCGATGTGGTGCTTGAAGGTTTCTCCAACGTACCCGGGGTCTCCTTCCAATGGACCGATGACCAGGGCCAGGTGTTGGGCGAACTGTCCACCATTTCTCTTGGCGATCTGCCCATCGGACCGAATACGATCACGCTGACCGTCACGGATGGTGTATGCACCGTCACCGACCAGGTGGTCATTGATGTGCTGGAGCTGCCATTGGCCCAGGCAGGTGACGACCGGTCCATCTTCCTGGGAGGCACCACCACCATCGGCGGATCCCCATCAGGACCGCCGGGCTCCGTGTTCAGCTGGGTGGCGGACACCACACTCTCCGCTGTCGATGTGCCCAACCCCGTTGCGTCCCCTGCGGTGAACACCTGGTACACGCTTACGGTGGTAGCGCCCAATGGCTGCCAGGATACCGATAGCGTGCTGGTAAGGGTGCTGCCGGAGTTGGTGATACCCAGTGGTTTCTCACCCAATGGCGATGGATGGAACGACGCGTGGATCATCGACCTGATCGACCTGTTCCCCGAGTGCGAGGTGGAGATCTACAACAGGTGGGGCGAGATGCTCTTCCGCAGTGTGGGGTACAGGACCCCGTGGGACGGGCGCTACAACGGTGGACCGGTACCGGTGGGCACCTACTACTACATCGTCAAGCTGAACGACCCTGAGTACCCGGATGCCTACACGGGTCCGCTCACTGTGATCCGTTGAACCCATGCACGCCATGCAACGCCTGTTGATCCTAACCGCGCTGGGCTTCATGCTGCTGACGGTGAACGCCCAGCAACTGCCGCAGCTGACACAGTACCAGTTCAACGACTACGTCTTCAACCCGGCCGTGGCGGGCAGCAGGCCGTTCTTCGAGCTGCGCAGCGCACATCGGTACCAATGGGTGGGCATCCAGGACGCACCACGCACCTTCATGCTCAGCGGTATCTCTCCGGTCGGCACCAACATGGGGATCGGTGCGTTCCTGTACACCGACCACGTGGGCCCCACCCGGCGCACCGGGTTCCAGGCATCCTATGCCTATCACCTGCGCCTGACCGAAGAGACCAGGCTATCCCTGGCGCTGGCCGGTGGGCTGGTCCAGTTCCTGGTGGATGGCAGCAAGATCCAGTTCAACGACCCGGGTGACCCGGCCCTTGACGATCAATTGCGTGGAGAGCTGAAATTCGATGCACAGTTCGCCGTGCTGCTGCATCATCCCCGCTACTGGATCGGCGCCGCGGTCCCCCAACTGATCGAGAACGAGGTCCGCTTCATGGACCAGGCCACACGCTCGCTAAGCACACTGGAAATGCACAACTACTTCACCGGTGGGTACCGGTTCCTCCTCGGTGATGATTGGAAGATCGAACCCTCCTTCATGGTGAAGTACGTGAGCCCCGTTCCTGTGAAGGTGGATCTCACGGCCACGGTCCGCTACCGGGATGCGTTCTGGATCGGAGGTTCCTACCGCACCAATGACGCCTACTGTGCGATGCTGGGCTATTGGCATAAACGCTCCTTCCAGTTCGGGTATTCATACGATATCATCACGAGCAACCTCCGCAACTACAGTTCCGGCACCCATGAGGTCATGCTCGCCATCACCATCGGCAAGCAGCCACGTTGAAGGACCGGGGTGGGGGATGACCTCACGCGATAATTGCCATGGAAAGCGTTCCGTTCCGCGGCGCAGGCGGGCCAGCGACTTGACATTGGCCGCGTAAAAGGCCGTATCTTTCGGCCCCTTTTCCCCTGTCTTCAGCGTATCATTCGTGGATATGTTCCGTCCCATCTTCGCATCCATCGGGCGCTTGGCATGGGCGACCCTGACCTCGGTCGCGTGGTCGGTGCCCGTGCAGGCGCAGACCTTCCTTGCGGTGGATGGGGCTGTGTACGAGACCTGCAGCGGCACGTTCTACGATAGCGGAGGTCCCGCAGCGGACTACGGCAACAATGAGGTGATCGTCACCACCATCTGCCCTGCCGGTGGTGCGTTCTCCGGTCCGAACACCTCCGTTCGGTTCGATGTGTGGTCCATTGCCGCAGTAGCTGGGGATACCCTGCGCGTTCACGATGGCACCTCCACTACGGATCCGCTCCTTGCCACTGGCAATGGCGCCATCAGTTTGCTCAGCAGCACGCTTACCGCCACGGGCACCAGCGGCTGCCTGACCTTCGCGTGGGTGAGCAACACAAGTGTGGTGGCCCCGGGCTGGGCGGCCTCGATCCTCACGGGGCCCGACGCAGGGGAGGATGGCACGGGAACGGTCTGTGAGAACGGAGCCCCGTTCGACCTGTTCAGTTCTCTGGGTGGTGCTCCCGATCCGGGAGGCGCTTGGACAGCACCCGGCGGTGCTTCGCATTCCGGAACATTCATACCCGGCACCGATGCGCCGGGAGTGTACACGTATACGGTTTCCGGACCCGCCACGTGTCCTCCCGATGTTTCCACCGTCACCGTGACCGTGGTCCAAACGCCCGATGCCGGGGCCAACGGAACGCTCGCAAGTTGTTCCAATGGCCCGGTCGCCTCCCTGATCGATCTCCCCACAGGAACCCCACAGCCCGGTGGAACCTGGGTGGGACCTGCCGGCCCCCATCCGGGCAGCTTCGATCCGGCTACGGATGCGCCGGGGACATACACCTACACCGTCACTGGGACAGCCCCGTGTGGCCCGGCATCAGCCAGTGTTGTCGTCTCAGTGAGTGCCTTCCTTTCGGCAGGCAGCAGTGGCGGTCTCACCAGTTGCTCCAATGCCTCCGCCTATGCCCTGTTCCCGTTGCTGGGTGGATCGCCGGCTCCGGGCGGAAGCTGGACAGCCCCCGGCGGCAGTGCGACGAGCGGGACATACACCCCGGGCGTATCGGTCGCAGGTGGTTACACCTATACGGTCCAAGGGAACGCGCCCTGCGCCGCGTCCACGGCGGTCGTCACCATCGTTGAGGTCGCGGCACCGGATGCGGGTGGTGATCGCTCCATAGTGGTCTGCAGCGACGAAGCGCCCTTCCCCTTGATCGCCCAGCTGAACGGCACCCCCACTGCTGGTGGAACATGGGTGGGCCCGGGCGGACCGCATGGGCCTGTCTTCGACCCCACCTCCGACCCCCCCGGTGCCTACATCTACACCGTAGACGGTACAGCGCCCTGTTCCGATGCCAGTGCCACCCTGACCATCGAGGTGCGCCCTGCCCCTGATGCTGGTACGAACGCCAGCCTTACCGTGTGCAGCACGGATGCGAGCTTCCCGCTGTTCAACGAGCTCGGCGGCTCACCCGATGTGGGTGGGGTCTGGACCGGACCCCTCGGCTCCTTTTCCGGGACGTTCATTCCGGGCACGAGCCCGGCGGGAACCTACACCTACACGGTGACAGGACAGTCGCCTTGCGGCCCGGCGTCCGCCAGTGTTTCCGTTTCGGTGGTTCCCTTTCTTTCCGCAGGCAGCAGTGGCGGTCTCACCAGTTGCTCCAATGCCTCCGCCTATGCCCTGTTCCCGTTGCTGGGTGGATCGCCGGCTCCGGGCGGAAGCTGGACAGCCCCCGGCGGCAGTGCGACGAGCGGGACATACACCCCGGGCGTATCGGTCGCAGGTGGTTACACCTATACGGTCCAAGGGAACGCGCCCTGCGCCGCGTCCACGGCGGTCGTCACCATCGTTGAGGTCGCGGCACCGGATGCGGGTGGTGATCGCTCCATAGTGGTCTGCAGCGACGAAGCGCCCTTCCCCTTGATCGCCCAGCTGAACGGCACCCCCACTGCTGGTGGAACATGGGTGGGCCCGGGCGGACCGCATGGGCCTGTCTTCGACCCCACCTCCGACCCCCCCGGTGCCTACATCTACACCGTAGACGGTACAGCGCCCTGTTCCGATGCCAGTGCCACCCTGACCATCGAGGTGCGCCCTGCCCCTGATGCTGGTACGAACGCCAGCCTTACCGTGTGCAGCACGGATGCGAGCTTCCCGCTGTTCAACGAGCTCGGCGGCTCACCCGATGTGGGTGGGGTCTGGACCGGACCCCTCGGTTCCTTTTCCGGGACGTTCATACCGGGCACGAGCCCGGCGGGAACGTACACCTACACGGTGACAGGACAATCTCCTTGTGCGCCGGCCATCGCCACTGTTACCGTTACCGTCATCCAGGCTCCGGATGCAGGAACCACGTCCACGGTAACGCGCTGTTCCAATGCGTCCCCCTTCCAACTCTTCGCGCAGCTCGGTGGCACACCTGATGCGGGCGGCACATGGACCGGACCGGCCGGTCCCAGCAACGGCACGTTCACGCCGGGGACATCCCAGCCCGGTGCCTATGTCTATGTGGTGAACGGACAGGCACCCTGTGCCAGCGCCTCCTCGGTGGTGAACGTGGCCATCGTACAGGCACCGGATGCAGGCACCAATGGCTCCATCACGGTGTGCAGCGACGATGCTCCTTTTCAGCTTCTGGCACAGGTGGGGGGAAGCCCTGCCGGCAATGGTACTTGGACAGGTCCCGGGGGTGCAAGCAACGGTACATTCACCCCTGGAACTTCTTTGCCGGGCGTCTACACCTACACAGTGGCCGGTAACGCACCCTGCGCCAATGCGCAGTCGACCGTGACAGTTTCGGTCGTGCAGGCGCCGAACGCTGGCAGCAATGGGTCCATAACGGTTTGTTCAAGCGATGGCCCCGTGGATCTGTTCGGCCGGCTTGGTGGCAACCCAAGTGCAGGTGGCACATGGACGGGGCCTGGCGGTGCAGCCCATTCGGGCACCTACCTGCCCGGCTCACAGCCGGGCGGCAACTATACCTACCGCGTGGCCGGAAGTGCACCCTGTGATGATGCCACGGCCATCGTCCAGGTATTGCGCGTGTTGGCCGTGAACGCTGGTACGGACGGCACCATCACCGTCTGCAGTACCAACGCCCCCTTCCAATTGGTCAGTGTGCTCGGCGGCTCGCCCAATGGCGGTGGGCAATGGTCCGGGCAGGGAGGACCTGTCCCCGGCACGTTCACGCCAGGCACGAGTGCGGCCGGCCAATATGCGTATGTGGTGCAGGCCATCGCACCCTGCCCGAACGATACCGCCCGCGCGGTGGTGCAGGTCAACATCGCCCCGAACGCCGGCTCCAATGCTGCCGTAACAGTATGCGACAGCGAAGCGCCTTTTGATCTTGTGGGTGTGCTCGGTGGTTCGCCGGATGCGGGGGGCACCTGGACGCGGCCCAACGGAACCCCTTTGCCGTCAGGCAGCTTCGATCCGGACAACTCCACACCAGGAGGGTACACCTACACGGTTGCAGGCCAGACACCGTGCTTGAGCGCTACCGCGGTGGTGGTCGTGAACGTCAACAGCCAGCCGGATGCGGGCGGGGATGGGTCGTTCGTACGTTGTTCCACCAGTGGCCCCGTGACCCTTTTCAATGAACTGGAGGATGACCCCGACAGCGGCGGTTCATGGATCGGACCGGACGGGCCTTCAGCGGGGGTCTTCATTCCCGGCACCTCGACCCCGGGAACCTATTTCTATGTGTTGCCGGCTACCGCCCCGTGCGTGAACGACACTGCGGAGGTACTGGCCGCGGTGAACCAGGCGCCTGATGCCGGCGTGGACGGCGAGCTCACGGTGTGCGCGGGGACCGCAGTGGTGGATCTGTTCACTGGGCTTGGCGGCACACCCGACCTCACCGGTACGTGGGAGGATGAGGATGGCACGGGCCAGTTGAGCGGATCGTTCTTCAGCCCGTTGGGGTTGCCACCGGGTTCCTATGAGTTCCAATACACGGTTCCGGCCAATGGCCCCTGCCAGGCGGACCAGGCGGATGTCACGGTGGCCATCGTGCCCCAATTGAACGCGGGCAGCAATGGCAACCTGTCGGCGTGCAGGATCAATGCCCAGGTGAACTTGTTCAATGGGCTCGGCGGATCACCACAGCCGGGAGGACAGTGGTTGGACCTTGGTGGCAGCGGAGCCTTGAACGGCCAGTTCGTGAACGCCACATTGCTGGCACCGGGCACCTACACGTACCGCTATCGGCTGATCGGGCTCGTGGGCTGTGATTCGGATTCGGCCCAGGTGAACCTAACGGTGGTCCAGGAGCCCAATGCAGGCACGAGCAATACGACAAGCATTTGCAGCTCTTCATCACCTGTTGCTTTGTTCCAGTTCCTTGGCGGGGGGCCGACCTCCGGTGGTGTATGGCGGCGGGGTAGTCCCAGCGGCCCGGTCTTTTCGGGCGTCTACAACCCCGCTGTGGACAACACGGGTGCTTTCTTCTACATCGTCAGCGGTTCAGGGCCCTGTTCGAATGCGGTGTCGAGCGTCAATGTCACCGAGGTGCCCGCCGCCAATGCAGGACAGAGCCGAGCCATTTCCATCTGTTCCAACGATGGCCAGTTCAACATGACCGGTCAACTGGGTGGAACCCCGTCGCCGGTGGGACAGTGGTTCTTCAACAACCAGCCGCATGACGTCATCTTCACTCCCGGCCTCGATGTCCAGGGGATCTATGAATACCGTGTAACCGGGCAGTTCCCCTGCCCTGTGGCCACCGCCACCCTTACCATCAGTGTGGTACCTGCTGCCGATGCCGGTGGCGATGGCTCCAGGACCATTTGCGGCGATGCTGGTGAATTCCTGTTGTTCTCCCTGCTTGGCGGAAGCCCCCAGTCCAATGGCTCTTGGACCGATCCCGATGGCCTGACGTTCGATGGGTCTTTCACGCCGGGTGTGGACGCGCCCGGTGAGTATCGTTATGTGGTGACGGGCACTGCGCCCTGCACCAATGACACCGCCATTGTGTCCATCTTCGTGAACGAAGAGGTGGATGCCGGGCTTGGCAACAACCTCGGTCTTTGCTCCAACAGCGCGCAGGTGAACCTCTTCACAGCCTTGCTCGGCACGCCTGATGCCGGCGGCACCTGGGTGGGACCAGCCCCTGGTAATGCACCCTTCAGCGGCACGTTCACCCCAGGTGTTTCCGTACCCGGGGTCTACACCTACCGGGTTGCAGGTGTTCCCCCTTGCGCTGATCGCACAGCGACGGTCACCGTCTCGGTGACCCCAGCCCCCAATGCCGGTATCTCCAATACCGCGACCGCGTGCAGTACGGACGGGGTCTTAACGATGGTGGACCTCCTGCTGGGCACTCCTGCCTTGAACGGTACCTGGCGTGGGCCGCTGCCCTCAACGGCCGTCATGAGCGGTTTCTTCTTCCCCGGTAGCACGCCCGCCGGCACCTACCGATACACCGTGCCGGGTTCTGGAACCTGTCCGGCCGCCAGTGCCACCCTGGCCATCGCTATAGTGCCGGCCCCGGTGGCCGGTGCGGATGCTTCCATCACACTGTGTGAGACCAGTGGGGCGGTCAATTTGTACGCGTTGCTCGGGGGCAGTGCACAGATCGGTGGAACATGGCGCAGGGCGAGCAATGGTGCGGAGCATTCCGGTACTCTGCAGCCTGCCACGGACCCCAGTGACACATACATCTACCGTGTTGCCGGCATCCCTCCGTGCGGCTTTGATGAGGCGAGCGTGGTGGTGACCATCAATCAATCACCGGAGGCTGGTTGCAATGGCATCATCACCCTTTGCGATGACGATGCGCCCATCAACCTCTTCCCCCTGCTCGGGTGTGATCCGCAAGTGTCCGGTACCTGGCTGACCCCCTCGTTGGCCCTGCATTCGGGGGTGTTCATTCCCGGTACGAACAGCCCTGGTCCGTACTCGTATGTGGTTCCGGGTCCGGCCCCCTGTGTGAACGATACCGCCCTGGTCACCGTCATCGTGAACCCATCACAGGATGCGGGCAACAACAACGTGATCGCCGTTTGCAGTGATGGTGTGAACATCCCGCTCGTCACTCAGCTGGGTGGCACACCCGATCCCGGTGGTGCGTGGAGCGGTCCGGACGGAGGGCCTTTCAGCGGGATCTATGATCCGGGGGTCTCGTTGCCCGGCACCTATTGGTACCGACTGCAAGGGGCTGCTCCCTGCGAGAGCGATTCCGCCTCCGTTACGGTGGTCCAGAATACCGCCGTGACCGCCGGTACCAGCACTGTGGCTGCCTTGTGCACGGACGATGCTACGGTAGCCCTCATCACCTTGCTCGGCGGTTCACCGGACATCGGTGGTTCATGGACCCGCAATGGGGTGGCGGTCGGCCCGTTCTTCAACCCGGCTGCAGACCCTGCGGGAACCTACACCTACACGGTCGGCGGTGTTACACCCTGTGCGACGAGCACGGCCCAGGTGGTCATAACCGTTCCATCCGCAGTGAGCGCTGGTATCGGCGGCTCCATCACCGCCTGTGTGGATGCGGCCGGCATTGACCTTGCCAACGCCCTTGGTGGAACCCCCACCCCCGGGGGAACATGGGTCAACCTTACCAACCTTGGTGTTCTTACGAATGGTGTTTGGGATGCCACCGGCGTATCGCCCGGCATCTATGGGTTCAGCTACACGGTGAGCGGTACAGTGCCTTGTCCAGATGATGCTGCGCTTGTCAACGTTACCATCACGCCGGCCCTGAACGCCGGTAATGGTGCAACGGTCACCGCATGCAGTGGTGACCTGTTGGTGCTCTTCGACGCGCTCACCGGTGCGCCGCAGCCCGGTGGTTCCTGGCTGGATGTGGACGGCAGCGGTGCGCTGGTCGGTGGTGGTGTCTTCAATGCGGGGGCTGTCGCCACCGGCACCACGTGGCGTTTCGACTACGTACTGGCGGCATCCTCCTTGTGCGCCTCCGATACCGCACGCGTCACGGTCTCCGTTCTGGAAGGCCCGAATGCAGGCTGTGATGGTACGATCGCCCGGTGCTCTAACTCCCCCACGATCTCACTCACCACCGGACTCAACTGTTCGCCCCACCCTGGCGGCACGTGGTTCAGGCCCGATGGCGTTCCCCATGGCGCCACGTTCGATCCCAGCGCCGACCTTCCCGGGCAGTATGCCTATGTGGTCGCGGCCATCGGCGATTGTCCAGCCGATACGGCCCTTGTGACCGTCAACGTCACGCAGGCACCGAACGCGGGGAACAATGCTTCCGTGGCGATCTGTTCCAGTGATGCGGGCGTGAACCTCTTCAACCTGCTTGGCCCCGGTGCACAAACGGGCGGCAACTGGATCTATGTGACCGGCGGCAACATTCCTGCTTCGCCTGTCTACCTGCCTGCCGTGAATGCTCCGGGAGTCTATCAGTACACCGTTCAGGGGCAGGGTGCCTGTGCCAATGCGGTGGCGTTGGTGGAGGTGGTCGAGCCACAGGCGCCCAATGCGGGCTGCGATGCTGCCACGGCCCTGTGCTCCACCCAGGCGCCCGTGCTCATGCGATCGTTGCTTGGTTGCTCGCCCCAATCCGGGGGAAGCTGGATCGGTCCGGCAGGATCGCCCCATGGCAATTTCTTTGCGCCTGGCAGTGATCAGCCGGGCGTCTATACCTATGTGGTTCCCGGTACTGTTCCGTGCGCCAATGACACCGCACGATTAACACTGGGTGTTACCACAGCAGCCGACCCGGGTCAAGGTGCTACGCTCCAAGCCTGTATTGGTCAGTCCCAGGTGGACCTTTTCGCCGCCCTGGGGCCTACTGCGGATGACGGTGGCGTGTGGACCGATCTGGGTGGCAGCGGTGCATTGGCAGGCTCCATCTTCAACCCCAACGCGGCTGGCAATGGCAACTGGTCCTTCTCCTATGGGTTCCCGGCCAACGGGCCATGTCCCGCCGTTTCATCGGTGGTGACCGTCAGCGTTGGGTCCGGACTGTCAGCCGGCACGGACTCCCAGGTCGCGGTCTGTGGCATCGATTGCTCGTTCGAGCTGATCAGCGGTTTGGGCGGTACGCCTACTGCCGGTGGGGTTTGGACAGACCAGCTCGGGACCGGTGCCTTGGATGGTGGCACCCTCAATGCGTGCCAACTACCTGCCGGCTCCAGCGCACCGTTCATCTACACGGTCACGGATCCTGTTTGTGGTGTGCTGCAGGCGACCTTGGTCGTTACCATCTCCGACTATCCCGATCCGGGGGGGGATGCCTCCCTGGTGTTGTGCAGCACAGGTGCTGCAGTGGACCTTGACACCCTATTGACCGGCACGCCTGACGAGGGAGGCAGCTGGAGCGGTCCAAGCATCGTGCTGGATGGCGCATTCGACCCCGGGACCATGACAGCGGGTGTGTATGTCTACGAAGTGCAGGGGAACGGAGCATGCCCGGACACAACAGCGTCGGTCACGGTCGTTGTGAACCAGCCGCCGGATGCGGGCGAAGACTCGGAGATCGAGATCTGCGCCAATGCGGCCGACCTGAACCTCTTTGAGGTGCTCGCCGGAACGCCAGGCACGGGTGGCACCTGGAGCGGTCCAGGTCCTTTGCCCGGTGGGGTCTTTGATCCCGGCAACTCGGTCGCGGGCGTTTATACCTATTCGCTCAGCGTTGCCGCATGTCCTTCGGATAATGCAAGCGTCACCGTTGCGGTAGCCACCCCGCCCGATGCCGGAGGTGGCCTGTCCCTGTTGCTTTGTGCCACGGATGGCCCCCTCGACCTGTTCGCTCAGTTGACCGGTGTTCCCGACGCGGGGGGCAGCTGGTCCGGTCCGGATGGTCCTCATGGTGCGTTCTTCGATGCATCCAGCGATGTTGCCGGCAGCTATACCTACACGGTGTCGGGTGGTGCCGTCTGTGCCGATGCCTCCTCCGTCCTTCTCATTGCCGTGAACCAGCCCGCTGATGCTGGTACGAACGGCGATCTCATCGCCTGCGATACCGTTCAGTCCTTGGTGTTGTTCGATGGCCTTGGCGGAACCCCCCAGATCGGCGGTTCGTGGCTTGATGTGGGCGGTAGTGGAGGGCTGCAGAACGGCATCCTCAACACCACCGGCCTTGCACCCGGCGAATACCTGTACCGGTATACTGTTTCTGTGCCGGGTTGCGGTGCGGCCATCGCACAGGTGCAGGTACGTGTGTTGGGGGCACCTGCGGCGGCGGACGTGGTGCTCGCCTGCATCGAGCGTGATAGGACGTACACTGTCTCGTTCTCCTTTGCTGGTGGCGATACGTCCACATATGTGGTCGCAGGCCTGGAGGGGACCATTGTTCCGGGCACGCCGTACACCTTCATCAGCGCACCGATACTCACATCGCAGCCGTTCCGGATCTCCATCTCCGATGGATCTGCCTGTGCTGTTCAAGAGCTGGAAGGAAGCAGTCCCTGCACCTTCGAGGACGACGTATTCGTTCCCGAGTCCTTCTCTCCCAATGGAGACGGTGTGAACGATCGTTTTGTCATACCCGGGATCGAAGGTTATCCTGCCAACACGATCACCATTTTCAACCGCTGGGGAGGCAGGGTGTTCGATGGTGCAGGATACAACAACTCCACGGTGGTGTGGGATGGTACGTCGCCGGATGCGGCGCTATCCGGAGCGGCACCCACGGGCACCTACTTCTATGTGCTCGATCTGGGCAACGATGGCGAAGTGCTCACCGGTTACATCTACCTGAACCGATGAACAGCCTGTGCCGCCTTGCCGCCGCTTGCGCGGTGCTTCCCCTGGTGATGAGCACCGGCCCTTCCGCACAGGCCCAGCAGGATCCCCTGTTCAGCCAGTACATGTTCAATACGCTGGCATTCAATCCTGCGTATGCGGGTAACGCGGAGGTGTTCACGATGATGGCCCTCAGCCGGCACCAGTGGGTGGGTATTGAAGGGGCCCCTGTCACCCAGACGTTCGTTGCCCATTCGCCCCTGCGCAAGCAGGCGTTGGCGGTCGGCTTCTCGGCCATGAACGACCGCATAGGACCCGCCCGACAGACCGGGGCGTTCCTTGATGTCGCCTACCGCATCCGCACGGGCGCCGATACCCGCCTTGCCTTCGGTCTGAGGGGGGGCTTGAACGGTTTTTCCGCAGACCTTGCAAGTCTTTCCACGGTGGTGCCCGACCAATCCAACGTGAACGTGCAGAGCCGCATGATGCCCAATTTCGGTTTCGGTGTGTACTGGCATTCGCCGAGTTACTATGTGGGTCTGTCAGCACCGAAACTGCTGGAGAATGAGGTCGCCCCCTCCTCGAACGGCGTAGTGACCACCGCCACCGAGGCCCGGCATTTCTTCCTGATGGCCGGGTATGTGCTGCACGCTGGCCGCGACTTGAAATTCAAGCCATCCATGATGGCGAGGATGGTCCAGGGGGCCCCACTCTCGCTTGATCTCAATGCAAGCTTCCTTCTGCGTGAGCGTATCTGGCTGGGTGCGCTTTACCGCGTGGGGAATGCGGTCGGCTTCATCGGTCAATACCAGGTGAGCGACCAGCTCCGTGTCGGGTACGCCTTCGACCTCACCACCACGAGGCTGGGCGCCTACAATGCGGGCACCCATGAGGTGATGATCGCCTACGACTTCAGGTTCATCAAGGGCAGGACCATATCACCACGCTACTTCTGATGGTCCGTCGCATCCTGCTCATACTCCTGTTCCCGCTGGCCTCCCTCGCCTCACTGGCGCAGGGTGCCGTGGAGGCGTACATCAGGGAGGCCGATCGTCATTACAAGCACCTTTCCTACGCCCGCGCCGTGCGCCTTTACCGCACTGCAGCGGAGCTTGGTGCGGTCAACGAACATGTGACGCGCCGCATCGCAGGTTGCTACATGCGTCTTGGTAATACAGAGGAAGCGGAGCGCTGGTATGCACAGGTGGTCAAATACATCAACCGGGAACCCAGCGACCTTTACGGCTACGCTCAGGCGTTGAAGGGCAATGCCCGCTACAGGGAGGCGGAGGAGTGGATGGACCGCTACCTCCAGATGGTGCAGTCCGACGCTGGCGCAAGGCGCAGCAACATCACCGGCTTTGCAGGCAAGTTCTCCCGCGACATCGAGCGGTTCAGGATCATGCAGCTGGACATCAACACCCCCTACGCTGATCTGGGTGCCGCGTGGCTGGGCCCCGCACAGGTGGTCTTCAGTTCATCGCGCCACGAGCCGGTCGGGGTGGTGCGCAAGGCAGCGTGGAACGACCAGCCGTTCCTGGACCTGTACACTGCAGACGTGACCGCCCAGGGAGGTCTCGCGAACGTGCAGCCGCTGGATGAGGTCAATACCAAGTACCACGATGGCCCTGCATCCTCCAACAGCTCCGGGGATGTGCTCTGGTTCACGCGCAACAACTTCTTCAACGGACGTGCGCAGCGAAGCCAGAACGGAATGAGCCGCCTGAGCTTGTACAAGGTTCGCCGCGACGGAGGACGCTGGTCCTCTGCAGAGCAGTTCCTCTACAACAACAGCGAGGTGTCCATCGGCCACCCCGCGCTGGCTCCCGATGGCGGCTCCCTTTATTTCGTGAGCGATATGCCCGGCGGCTTCGGTGGCACCGACATTTATGTCTGCCGCGACCAGGACGGCCAATGGGGCGAGCCGGAGAACCTGGGTCCCGGCGTGAACACCGCCTACAACGAAGCCTTCCCGTTCATCGCGGCTGATGGCACCATGTATTTCGCGAGCAACGGTCATGCGGGCCTTGGCGGGCTTGACGTGTTCGCCGCCGAGGCCCTGCCGGATGGCGGGTTTGGGGCGGCCGTGAACGTAGGGGCGCCGCTCAACGGCCCCAAGGATGACTTCGCTTTCATCATCGATGCTTCGAACAAGCGGGGCTTCTTCACCAGCAACAGGCCAGGAGGTGCCGGTGATGATGACATCTATGCGTTCGAAATGCTGGCCCCGCTGGAACAGCGCTTCCTCTGCACCGGAGTGGTGATCGATGATGAGACCGACACCCCCGTGGTGGAGGCGGAGGTGGAGCTGCGCGATCTTCAGGACCGGTTGGTCGCCTCCGCGCTCACCGATGTGCGTGGCGAGTACTCCTTCGCTGTGGAGAAGGACAAGGAGTACAGGCTTGTTGCCCGCATGAAGGGGCGTTATGATGGTGAACAGTATCTCAGTACCGAACTCATCGACCGGCAGCAGATCGTGGCGCGCGACATCCACCTGGTGCCGGACGCGGGCATCTGGCTTCGTGGTGTGTTGCAGTTCAAGGACCGCATCGGCTTTGCACAGGGTGCCACGGTCAGCGTGGTGAACCTGACCAGCTTCCATTCAGAGTACAGCGTCACAGGGGAGGGGGGCAACTTCAGCTTCCGGCTCCAGGGTAACGAGGAGTTCGAGGTCCTCATCGAGATGGAGGGGTACTTCAGCCAGAGCGTTCCGGTGAACACCCTTGGCATGAAACAGGGCGTGCTCGACCTGAACGCTGCACGCGAACTCGCCATGGAGCCGATCGAGGTGGGCGTTCCCCGGGCCTTCCGCCACATCCGCTGGCCCCTATCGGGGACCCAGTTGGATCCGCAGGCCAAGGCGGAGCTCGATGCATTGGCCGAGCGGTTGACGGTGAACCCCCAGGTGACGATCGAGCTGGCCGTGCACAGCGATGCGCGTGGCGATGCCGAAGTGCAGCGCCGGCTCACACAGGAGCAGGCGGAAGCACTTGCCGCCTACCTGCAGGGAAGGGGCATCGCCAGGGAGCGGATGAAGGCCACCGGTCATGGAAGCTCCCGTCCCCTGAACCACTGCGTACCCGGCGTGCAGTGCACCGAGGAGGAGCATGCGGTGAACCGTCGCAACGAGTTCGTGGTGACCGGCGTGAAGTCTTCCAATTAGGCCTTGTCAGACGCCGTTCGGCAGTGCTGCGCTCAGGAGACCGCGCAAGGTCAGTTCCTGGAGCACCACCGGCAGGGCCTCCCGAAGCCGTGCCTCCGCCTTGCGGCTGTCGTGGAACACCACGATGGAGCCCGGACGCACGTGTTCCAGCACATTGGCCGCGCAGTGCTTTCCGGTGAGCGCTTCATCGAAGTCGGCGCTGAGCACGTCCCACATCACCAACTTGAAGCGCTTGCGGAGGCATGCGGCCTGGCTGCGTGTGATGCGTCCGTAGGGTGGCCGGAAAAGACGGGTACGGAGCAACGCGTCGCATTGGAGCACGCTCCTCAGGTAACTGCGGTCCGGGCTGCCCCAGCCCCTGGCATGGTCCCAGGTGTGGTTCCCCACTGCATGACCCTCCCGGATGATGCGCTCCACGAGTGCCGGATGGGCGGCGGCATTGCGTCCCACACAGAAGAAGGTGCCCTTCATGCCATGTGCCGCCAACTGGTCAAGCACCCATGGTGTAACGGCTGGTTCCGGCCCGTCGTCAAAGGTCAGGTACACCTTGTTCCCCGTGCGCGGCAGATGCCAGAGCAGGTCCCTGTACAGCGGTTTGGCCAGGGCCGGTGTGCGCACCAGGTACATGGGTCACCGGGTATCCGTGGCCGCTCAGAAGCGCATCTTCGAAGTTCTCCGCTGGCCCTCCGTTCCGATCTGCATCAGGGTGCCCTGGTAGGCCTCCTCCGCATCGCTGAAGCGTGCTTCCAGCGTGGCCCCGAAGGTGCTGTCGGCCTTCGCACTTTCGCTTGCCAGGCGACCCATCACGGCATGCGTGATCGCCATTTCCTGTTCCAGCTGCTTGGCGAAACGGCTTTCCAGGCTGGTGTAATAGAGCAGGTTCTCCTCCATGATCGTGAAGAGCCGCTCTGAAAGCGCGTTCGCCTTCTGCACGTCACCAAGGGCGTAGTAGGCCTCCACGGTGGGGAGCAGGATGCGGTCAAAGGGCACATTGCGCTCGGGCATCTTCGCCAAGGAGATGTCGAGCACCTTGCGGGCCTCGTCATTACGCCCTTCCTCGATGAGCGCTTCGGCAAGGCTGCTCAGCTGCAGGCGGAGGTTGGTGGTCATCCGCAGGATGTTCTCATCCAGGTAGATGAAACCTTCGGTGTCCATGTTGCCCCACAGGAACTTCTCGGTGACGTTGCGGAACATCACATCGGTGGCCACCCGGCCCAGCAGGTTGGGGTCGCGGTTCTGGGTGCGCACCGGCACAAGGCGGTAGGTGAGGCCCTCCAGCTGGAAATGGTCCTGCAGGTTGATGTAACTGTCGGGACCCGTTGTTACTGCGAAGTAGATGGGACGTTCCCAGTTGTTGTTCGCGAGAAGGTCCAGCACCATCAGGTGGTTCTTCAGCAGCACCTGCCGCTTGATCTGCCAATCCACCGAGCGCAGCCACGTGGTGTCCCTGGAGGTCAGCGTTCCATTGCCGAACACCACGGTGCTGTCCACCGGTATGCTGAACTTATCCGTGGGGAAGTAGGCATCCTTGACACCCCGTTGGAACAGCGGCTGCATGTTGCGATCGTTCGTGGCGAACTCCACCATCTGCTTGAGGTCGCGGTATCCGCCGTCCTTGCCTTGTGGCAGCAGCGCCACCACATCGCGGGTGCCCTGGCGGTACTTCTCCTGCGCCATGCCGAAGGGTACCGGCTCACTGTCATAGGCCTTGCGCCGCATCTGGTCGATGTACCAATCGGTGTTCAGCAGGCTCAGGTTCACCACGCGGACATCGGTGCGGATGCCCTCCACTTCCTGAGCATACCAGAGCGGGAAGGTGTCATTGTCGCCATTGGTGAACAGGATGGCGTTGGGTGCGCAGCTTTCCAGGTAGTTGGAAGCCAGGTCGCGCGCCGGAGTCCGCGTGCTGCGGTCGTGGTCGTCCCAGCCGTCGGCCACCATGATCAACGGTACCGCGAGTCCTGCAGCGGTCGCCAATGTGCCCATGGCGATCCGGTTGGGCAGTGCCCGACCCAGCAGGTGGAACAGGGCCATGGCGCCGCCGCCCACAGCGCTGATGTAAAGGATGCTGTATGATACGCTGTGGTCGCCATCCCATTCCAGCAGGTACTTCAGCGCGCCGAGGGCCATGGCAAGCCCGAGGATCCTTCCCATGTTCCGCTTGTCCAATGCGCGAACGGCATCGAATAGGGCGTATACACCCAGCCCGATCCAGATCGCGAACGCGTAGAAGGACCCCACATAGGCATAGTCCCGCTCACGTGGCTGATAGGGCGTCTGGTTGAGATAGATCACAATGGCGATCCCGGTGAAGAAAAAGAGCAGCAGCACCACGGTCCAATCACGCACGTCGCGGTAAAGCTGGTAGAACAGCCCCACCAGCCCCAGGATCAGGGGCAGCAGGTAGAAGCGGTTGTAACCGCGGTTCCCTGTCATGCTGGGAGGGAGCTGCTCCTGGTTGCCCAGCCGCTGGGCATCGATGGCCTTGATCCCCGTCAGCCAGTTGCCGTCCATGATGTTGCCATGGCCCTGGATGTCGTTCTGGCGGCCGGCGAAATTCCAGAGGAAATAGCGCCAGTACATCCAGTCCATCTGGTACCGGAAGAAGAAGCGCATGTTCTCCACGAAGGTGGGCTTGTTGATGATGGTGGGCTTCCCTTCGCGGTCCCTGGAGCGGATGGGCGTACCCTTGAATTCGCTCCACTGCTGGTAGGCGGACTCGTGCGAGCTTTGGGCGCTGTACATGCGGGGGAAGAGCATCGTGAACTCCGGGTCGTACTGCACCTCGGTATCCTTGCGCGGATCGGTGATGACATAGGAGTGGTCCACCGTGTGGCCCGCGTTCTCCTCCACGAAGTGTGCCGCGCTCCACCGGTCGTAGAAGGTCCGCACCTTCCGGCCATCCTTCTTCACCTCGTAGGTGGCCGTGTACACCGGGTTGCCATCCTCGCGTTCGCTCAGGTAGGGAGAACCCCAGAACTGGCCCACCAGCAGCGGGCGGTCTCCATACTGTTCGCGGTTCAGGTAGCTCAGCAGGTTGAACACGTTCTCCGGGTTGTTCTCATCGATGGGGGGGTTCGCCGTGCTGCGTATCACGATCATGGCATAGGTGCTGTAGCCCACGAGGATCACCGCCACGCCCAGCAGTACCGTGTTCCACAAGGCGGCACCGCGCTGCTGCGTCCAACGGATGCCCCAGACGATGAGCCCCACCAGGAGCAGGCCGTAGATCAGGTTGCCCGTGTTGAAGGGCATCCCCAGGTCGTTCACGAAGAGCAGTTCGAACCTGCCGGCCACTTTCACAAGCCCCGGAATGATCACCGCCTGGATGGCGCCCAGGATGACAGCTGAGACAACGAAGGTCATCACCACGCCCTTCAGGCTCGGCTGGTAGCGCTTGAAGTAGTAGACGAAGGCGATGGCGGGGATGCAAAGCAGGTTGAGCAGGTGGACACCGATGCTCAGGCCCATCAGGTAAGCGATCAGGATCAGCCACCGGGTACTGTGGGGCTGGTCGGCCTCGCTCTCCCACTTCAGGATGGCCCAGAACACCACGGCCGTGAAGAAGGAGGAGAGCGCGTAGACCTCGCCCTCCACAGCGCTGAACCAGAAGCTGTCGCTCCAGGTGTAGGCCAGTGCGCCGACCACCCCGCTACCCAATACAGCGATGGTTCCGCCCAGGTCGATCTCGCCGCTGCGGGTGGCCAGCTTGTAAGCCAGGTGGGTGATGCTCCAGAAGAGGAACAGGATGGTGAAGGCACTTGCCAGCGCGCTCAGGACGTTAACGGCCACCGGCACATGTTCGGTGGACACGAATGCACTGGCCACGCGGGCCAGGATCATGAAAAGGGGGGCACCCGGGGGGTGGCCCACCTCCAGTTTGTAGGCGGTGGCGATGAACTCGCCGCAGTCCCAGAAACTGCTGGTGGGCTCGATGGTGGCGATGTAGGTCCAGGCGGCCACCAGGAACACGAGCCAACCGGTGATGATGTTCAGCTTCTTGAAGTTCATGCGCTCCGTTGTGGGTGGGAAGGGTGCCTGCCCGGATCACTTTCCAAGGCTATGGGAGGCGAAAATACCAAAGTCCCAACGGGTGGCTCTTGGTGGTTCGTTTATCTTTCTAAATTTGCAGCGCTTTTGGCCGGCGGTGGTTACCTCCCTCTCCGGCCAAGGTCCAACGCAAGAAGGACAGTGGCACCAGCAATGGCCGATGGTGTAACTGGCAACACGTCTGGTTTTGGTTCAGAAGAGTCCAGGTTCGAGCCCTGGTCGGCCAACTCTGAGTACGCGAGACCCCGCCCACAAAGCGGGGTCTCGTTGTTCTCATGGTCGCCGAACAGGGCGAGAAGTTCATCCTGAGCGGTGCGTGCATCGAGCACCGTCGAAGGAAGCCCTGGTCGGCCAACTCTGAGTACGCGAGACCCCGCCCACAAAGCGGGGTCTC
>CAZLGY010000008.1:0-6482 GCA_964559165.1 uncultured Chryseobacterium sp. | reverse complement strand
GTTGTTCTCATGGTCGCCGAACAGGGCGTGTGTGCCAGCAGGGGAACCGATATCTTCCCTCCCCATTCTGCACCCATGGAATTGCACCCTCCACGTCAACGGCTCGCCTTCACAGGACAGGGCGGTGACCTTTTCGCAGTGCTCATCGTCAACTGGATCCTCACCTTCATCACCCTTGGCATCTATTATCCGTGGGCCAAGGCGCGCAGGCTCCAGTTCCTTTATGAGCACACCGAGCTCGCTGCCCATCCCTTCCACTTCCACGGCACGGGCAGGGAGATGTTCAAGGGCTTCATCAAGGCCTTGGGCCTTTTCCTGTTGATCTATGCGGTGTTCTTCGGATCGATGATGACCCAGGAGGTCGGCGCCATGATCTTCGGATACCTCTTCTTCCTGGCCGCTTTCATCGGCCTGGTGCCCCTGGTCATTCACGGCAGTTATCGCTATCGTATGAGCCGCAGCAGTTGGCGTGGCATCCACTTCGGCTATCGCGGTCACCTGAAGGAGCTCTATGCGATCTGCATCCGTGATGGTCTCCTGACCCTGCTCACCCTTGGCATCTATGGTGCATGGTTCCAGATGAACCTCCGCAACTATGTGATCGGCCATGTCCGTTTCGGCAATTCGCAGTTCAGTTACCAGGGGGACGGACTCCGCTTCCTCCTGATGAACGTGAAGGGTTACATATTGTCGATACTCACCCTCGGCATCTATTCCTTCTGGTGGCAGCGCGACCTGTTCGCGTATTACGTCAACAACGTGGCATGGAGCTTCCCCGACGGTCGCAGCATCCGGTTCCGCAGCAACGCCACTGGTGGTGGGTTCTTCGAGCTCATCGTGATCAACTTCCTCCTGGTCTTCTTCACCTTCGGCATCGGCCTGGCCTGGGCACACGTGCGCACGATGCGTTTCGTGATGAACAACATCGAGCTGGAGGGGGATGCGGACCTGGATGCCATCGTGCAGACCGAACTGGAGCAGAAGGGTGCCATGGCCGATGAGCTCGGCGACCTGTTGGACGTAGGCATTTTCCTGTGAGCAGCAGCCACTCCGCCAATTACTATGACGGGCTCACCAGCAAGCCCCGGGAGGCGACCGTGCGTCTGCGCGAGCCTGACGCGCTCGAGGTGGAAGTGGGCGGGGAGCGCTTCTTCTGGCCGCTGGAGCATGCGGGCATGGAATGGGAGCGGACCGCAACCACCTTGCGCATCACCTTTGGCGAGCATCCGCGCAAGGTGCTCATCACACAGGACGGGCTCTTCATTGCGACCTTCGTGAAGCGCATGCAGTATGCCGGTCGACGCGGGGTGTACGACCGCACCCTGTCGTTAGCCCGCCAGGGGCCCCTGCTCTTCCTGCTCGCGTTGGTGGCCATGGTGGTGGTCGGCTACGTGTGGGTGCTGCCTTTCACAGCGGAGCGCCTGGCCCTGTTGCTACCCACGCAGGTGGATGAGCGCATCGGCGAAGCATCCTATGGCAGCATCATGCTCGGCCTTGATGAGGATACTGCCGCGTCGGCATTGTTGCAGCAGTTCGGAGACCGGTTGGACCTGAGCGACAGGTTCGCACTGCGCTTCCATTCCGTAAAGAGCGAACAGGTGAACGCGTTCGCGATGCCAGGAGGTGACATCGTGGTGTTCAGCGGCATCGTGGAGCGCATGGACCGCCCTGAACAACTGGCCGCACTGCTGGCCCACGAGGCCACCCATGTGCACGAGCGTCACAGCACCCGCATGATCGTGCGCCAGATGGCCGGCTACCTCTTCCTGTCCCTCCTGATCGGCGATGTGAACGCCGTGGCAGGTCTTCTCGCGGAGAACGCCGACAACCTGCGCAACCTGTCCTATTCACGCGGGTTGGAGACCGATGCCGACCAGCATGGCATGGAGAGGCTGCAGGCGGCGGGTGTGGATCCGGCAGGCATGGTGCAGCTGCTGGAGCTTCTGGAGCGCGAGGCCGCCGACATGCCGGAGGAACTGGCCTTTTTGAGCAGCCATCCGCTCACTGCGGAGCGCATCGCACGGGCCCGCGACCACGTACCCGCCATCCCGGTGCAGCGCACGACCGATCCTCAACTGGCCATGTTGTTCGAGCGGCTGAAGCAGCGGTGCACTAAGCCTTCGTCGTGATCCCCAGCTCCTTCAGCTGCTCGTCGTCGATGCGGCTCGGTGCATCGATCATCACGTCCCGGCCCGCGTTGTTCTTTGGGAATGCGATGAACTCGCGGATGTCCGTGCGGTGGCCGAAGAGGCTCACCCACCTGTCGAAGCCGAAGGCCGCACCGCCGTGCGGCGGCGCGCCGAACTCGAACGCGTCCATGAGGAAGCCGAACTTGTAGCGTGCATCCTCGTCGGTGAACCCGAGCACACGGAACATGGCCTCCTGCATCGTGCGGTCGTGGATGCGGATGCTGCCGCCGCCGATCTCCGTGCCGTTGATCACCAGGTCGTAGGCGTTGGCGCGCACGCTGCCGAGGTCCACCTGGTCGAAGAGCTTCTGCGCATCCTCGGGCTTCGGCGCGGTGAAGGGGTGGTGCATGGCGTGCCAGCGACCGGTCTCCTCGTCCTGTTCCAGCAGCGGGAAATCCACCACCCACAGCGGTTTGAACACCTTGGGGTCGCGCAGGCCCAGCTGATCGCCGAGGTGGAGGCGCAATTCGTTCAGCTGCTTCCGGGTCTTGTCGGCCTTGCCGGCCATCAGGCACAGCAGGTCGCCGGGCTTCATGCCGAAGCGATCGGCCCATGCCTGCAACTGCTCCGGGGTGAAGAACTTGTCCACCGTGCTCCGCAGCCCTTCCTCCGTCCACTTCACGAACACGATGCCGGTGGCGCCGATCTGCGGGCGCTTCACGTGGTCGATGAGCGCATCGGTCTGCTTGCGGCTCCAGCCAGCGCAGCCTTCCGCGTTGATGCCCACCACCAGCTCGGCCTCGTCGAACACCTTGAAGCCCCTGCCCTGCGCGAGGTCGTTCAGTTCATGGAACTTCATGCCGAAGCGCAGGTCGGGCTTGTCGCAGCCGTAGCTGGTCATGGCCTCGTCGAAGCTCATGCGTGGGAAGGCGCCGTCGAAGCTGATGCCGTGGATGGCCTGGAAGAGGTGCTTTGCCATGCCCTCGAAGGTGCGCAGGATGTCCTCCTGCTCCACGAAGGCCATCTCGCAGTCGATCTGCGTGAACTCGGGCTGCCGGTCCTGCCGCAGGTCCTCATCGCGGAAGCACTTCACCAGCTGGAAGTAGCGGTCGAAACCAGCCACCATCAGCAACTGCTTGAAGGTCTGCGGGCTTTGGGGGAGCGCGTAGAACTCGCCTGCGTTCATGCGGCTGGGTACCACGAAATCGCGGGCGCCTTCCGGCGTGCTCTTGATCAGCACGGGGGTCTCCACTTCCAGGAAGTGTTGTGCGCTGAGGTAGTTGCGCACCTCGATGGCCATGCGATGGCGCAGCTCGAAGTTGCGGCGGATGTTGGCGCGGCGCAGGTCGAGGTAGCGGTACCTCATGCGCAGTTCATCACCGCCGTCGGTCTCCTCTTCGATGGTGAAGGGCGGGGTCTTTGCTGCGTTCAGCACGTTCAGCCCAGTAACGATAAGCTCGACCTCGCCGGTCGGGATGTTCGGGTTCTTGCTCTCCCGCTCGCGCACGGTGCCGGTGGCCTGCACCACGAATTCACGGCCCAGCTGGCGCGCCTGCTCGCACAGCCCCTTGTCGCGCTCCATGTTGAAGCTGAGCTGGGTGATGCCGAAGCGGTCCCGCAGGTCCACGAAGGTCATGCCACCCAGGTCGCGGGCGCGCTGCACCCAGCCGGCCAGTGTCACGGTCTTGCCAGCGTCGGTGAGGCGGAGTTCGCCACAGGTATGGGTGCGGTACATGGTGCGCGAAAGAGGCGCGAAGTTATCGGGTGGCGGGTGCCCTACAACTTGATGAACACCCCCGAGGCGAGCACAGCACCCGACTTGGATACCCGCAGCGTGTAGTAGCCTGTTGCGAGCGCCTCGATGTTCACGCGTATCACTGCGCCGTTGTTCTGGATGGAACGGATGATGCGGCCGGTGGCATCGATCACATCCACATCGGTACCCACTGCAGGAAGAGAGGCGCTCAGGAAGGAGGTGACCGGGTTCGGATAGATGCTGAACGCGCAACTGCTGGCGCGCACGCCCGCCACCTCGATACTGCCGTTCGTGGCAATGCTCTTCACCCGGTGGTAATAAAGGATGGACGGTGCTTCCAGCCCTGAGATGCGGTCCACCAGCTCATAGGTCATCGGCTGTTGTGTGGTGCCTGCTCCGGGCAGCGAGTCCACCGGTTCCCAGTTCGTGGCGTCCAGGCTTCGCTCCAATACGAAGCGTGCGTTGTTCGTCTGCGAGGCGACCGACCAACGCACCAGCCGCTCACCGCCCTGGCAGGTCACGTCGAAGCCGGTCCATGTGACCGGAAGCAGGAAGGTGCATGGTCCCGCCCCTTGGGACACCTCGATGTAGGGGCGAAGGGCATCGGTAGGTCCGCACACGTCCACCAACAGGTAATAGTTGCGTCCTGGTGTAAGGCCGCTCAGGTTGAATTCACAGTTGGCCGAAATGCCGGCATTATAGACGTCGGCCACGTCCAGCACCCCGCCGTTCGGGAAGGCGTAGGCGGAGTTATTGTCCCCCGGTGCGGTTGGATCGGGACATCCGCCGGGTGGTACCACCAGGGGCGTACTGCCGCAAAGTGGAGCGGTGGCCTCCACCACCAGCAATTGCACCCGGTGGTCGTCCGGACAGGAGCTGGCACTGCCCACCAGCTTGCTTACGGAAATGTGTGCCGTGGTCCCCGTGGCGGTGAAACGGAACCACGCACTGAGGTCGTTGCCCCCGTTCCAAGAGCATCCGTTCACCACGTCCCCTGGATACAGGGGGTCCGGCGCTTGGAACGAGGGGCTCTGCATGCTCATCTCTAACACGGCGCCCTCCTCCATGCAGGCAGCTCCTGCGCAGCTGTCCAGCGAGGAGCCCGAGGCGCTGTTCACGAAATTCCGGACGATCGGGGGACCGAAATGCAGAACGACCTCTTCGAAGGAGACCTCGTTGAAGGCATCCTCCGCCACCTCGAGCAGCCAATCGCCATTGGGGTCCTCGCCGTTCAACTCAGAGAGGTCTCCGCTCTCGGTCCTGTAGTAACCGATGCTCCACGGGTGATAGGCCTGTTGCACGCTTTCCGGATACCACTTCACCGGGTAGAGGAAAGGTGCATCACCTTGGACATTGCCCGCACGGTAGTGGATATCGAACCATTGGGGCGCCGTGGCCACCGTAAAGGTGTCGAAGAGCTGGATCAGCGTGCCTTGAGGTGAGCGCAGGCGGGCTTTGTAGGTGGAAAGGTCGCCACGACAGGCAGGAGAGCCCATGCGCAGGTCAACCTGGCGCAGCACCGTGCCTGTGATGTTCATCGGCGTAGGAAGACCGGAAACCGGTATCGTTCGTTGGAAACCGCTGTAGTCGTTGCCCGAGTCCCATCCGTCGCATGGTGCGGCATCGGTGTTGGAGAAGGTCTGCACCTGTGCAGCGCAACCAAGGCTCATCGTGGTCAGCAGGAGCAGCAGGGGCCTTTTCATCTGGTGCGCGTGGGTGTTCGGACGACTGAGATGCCATGGCAGGATCCATGGCTCATGGCAAGGTAGTGAGGCAAGTGGTTGAACGCAAGTGCCTGCGCGCTCAGCCTTGCAGGCTCCGCAGAACAGCGCTGTATTTCCAGCGCTGGTCCGCGTGGCTGTCGTATCTTCAGCGGCGGCGATGAGCGACCTATATACGGGTCTCATCCGTCGGCCATGCCAACCACGCTCGCCTCCACCTTTACCCGGTTCGCCAAACGCATCTCCACCATTACCGGCCGTCCCGCCACGTTCATCCTTGCCGTCGCGGTCATTCTTGCCTGGGCGATCACCGGTCCGCTCTTCAACTACAGCGATACATGGCAGCTGGTCATCAACACCAGCACCACCATCATCACCTTCCTCATGGTGTTCCTCATCCAGAACACCCAGAACCGCGACACGGAAGCGCTCCAGATCAAGCTGGATGAGCTGATCCGCGCGCAGCAGGAGGCCAACAACGCCCTGCTCGACCTGGAGGAGCTGGATGACGAGGAGCTCGATCGCATCAGGGACACCTACCTCGCGCTGGCGCGCCAGCAGCGTGAGCAGAACGGCTGAACGGGGCAGGATGACCGCTGCAGGACCCCGGGAATGAGCGCCTTGGCGCTGCATCACCACCGCGGTGGGAAGTTCACGTCCGGTTGGCGCGGACCACATGGCCCTTGGTGTCCACCCCGGCCTCCTTCATCAGCGTCATGCCGTATGCCCGCAATGTCTCGATCACCGGGATCGCGCGCTCACCGCGCTTTGTCAGCGCGTACTCGGTGCGGGGCGGCACCTCCGCGTATACTTTGCGCGACACCAGGCCGTGCTTCTCCAGCTCCCGCAACGTGGCCGCCAGCTGCCTGTCGCTGA
>CAZLGY010000007.1:27307-40670 GCA_964559165.1 uncultured Chryseobacterium sp. | reverse complement strand
ACCGGATCGGTTTGCGTGCGCACCTGAGCCCGAACCGTGCGAACGGCCTGAGCGCGATGATCGACCAGATGAAGCGCTACGCGCTTGCCTACTCTTCCAAGACATGACCACTGAGGAGAAGAAACAACTGGAGGAGAGCATCATCAATGCCCTCAAGACGGTGTTCGACCCGGAGATCCCGGTGGACATCTACGAGCTGGGGCTGATCTACGACGTGGTGATCCACGACGATGCCAGCGTGTACATCAAGATGACCCTGACCAGTCCGGCGTGCCCGGTGGCGGGGACCTTGCCGGGTGAGGTGGAGCAGAAGGTGGCGGGCGTGCAGGGTGTTAGCAGCGCCAAGGTGGAGATCACCTTCGAGCCGCCGTGGGACCGGACCATGATGAGCGAGGCGGCGCAATTGGAACTGGGATTCATGTAAGCGGTCTGCGGAGGGCTGTATCGATACCCAGGACCTCGAGCCGGTTTGATGCGGGCATCTGAGCATGCGGCGAACACGGGATACTGCAACAGCACTTGACCGCGGACCCGGGCACTTTGCGGCGCTTCAAGCAACCCGTATGATCGCGCACTCTTCGCCCTGCGGTCCCTTGGTCCAGGAAAAAGCCCCAATGGAACATAGGGCGTGGCAATATCCCCGGGGGCTTTCGACGGGATTATCTTAGGGGCAAAACCGGAGCGCCTCATGCCTGCATCCACTTACCCATCGCGATGTCATAGGCGTCGTTCAAGGGTTATAAGGCATGTCATGGCTTGGGTCTTTGGATGCGCATTGGCTCCGTACGCCCATGCACAATGGTCGGCTTGTACCACACCGGGATACAGCCCACGTCAGGGCATTACCATAGCGCCGGATGGTGCCGTGATCGCGGCAGGTAACGACGGCAGGGTGTGGCGGTCTACGGATGCATGCTCCTCATGGACCATCACTGCTACGGACACCACGAAGAGCATCCTCGCGATCGCAGCGCCCAGCGCCACCACGATCTTCACGAGTGGTGTGCAGGGCCGCATCTACCGTAGTACGAACGCCGGAAATACATGGTCGCTATTGAACTCGGGCACCGTCCAGAACCTCAATGACATCATCTTCACCACCGCCCTCAATGGATGGGTTGTAGGCGACCAAGGCGTGATCCGGCGCACCACGAACGGAGGTAATACGTGGACATCCGTCCAGAGCGGAACCACGAATGCGCTTCATGGCATTGCCTTCGCAGCCGATGGTAGCGGTTTCATCGTGGGCAGCAATGGCACCATCTTGCGCACCACCAATGGTGTTACCTGGCAGCCCCAGGTCAGCGGGGTTGCACAGGCACTATTGGGCGTCACCGCCGTTGACGCATCCCATGCCTTCGCCTGCGGGATCGACTCCCGCTTCCTTCGCACCACGGATGGTGGGACCACCTGGCTGGCCTCCTACCTTGACGACGCCAACTACCTGGACCTCCACACCATCGTTGCGCAGGGTCCTGATTCTGTGCGTGCTGCCGGGCAGGGCGGCCTGATCCGGTCCTCGTTGGACGGCGGACTAACGTGGGAACTGGAGGCTGGCAACCCGGGTGCGTTGCTGCTTGACATGGATTTGAATTCGTGGTGCGAAGCGTATGCATCGGGCACTGGCGGGGTGGTGGCGCGTTTCTCATGCGGCATCCCTACCGCACTCCCGGGGGAAACACCGGTCCACGTTCGGGTCGGTCCCATACCTTTCGCAGATGCCCTCCACGTAACGGTCGAGTGCCCGTTGACCGCCGTGGGCTTGTACGACCTGCAGGGAGTCCGATGCATGGCGCCCATGGGCGACACCGCTTCGGGCATCACATTGGACACAAGAATGCTACCATCCGGACCCTATATCCTGCGCGTCGTTTGCGGGGAAACCACCGCCATGCGCCAAGTCGTTAAACTATGATGAGCGCCATAGGGGAAGGTGCCGGTGGGGCCATCATCAACAAGGTCGCGTCGAGCGGGATCATCACCCTCGACCTGGAGGATCTGTACCCGGCCGGCGAGCGCGTGGTCCTCGACCTGAAACCGCTGCTGTGGCAGGAGATCGCGCTGAAGGAGGATGACCTGCGCGCGTTCTGCAAGGAGCACGATTGGGCGCAGTACACCGGGAAGATCGTGAGCGTGCATTGCAGCGCCGATGCCATCGTGCCCACCTGGGCCTTCATGCTGGTGGCCACGCATCTGCAACCTCACGCAGCTTTCGTCACGCAAGGCGATGCAGAGCAGCTGGAGCGCGCCGTGTTCACCCGCTTCGTGCAGCAACTGGATGTGGAGCCCTACCGCAACGCCCGGGTGGTGGTGAAGGGCTGCAGCAAGCTGCCCGTTCCGCTGAACGCCTATGTGGAACTGAGCGCGAAGCTGTTGCCGGTGGTGAAGTCGTTGATGTACGGGGAGCCGTGCAGCACGGTGCCGCTTTACAAGGCGCCGAAGGCATAGGCACTATCTTCGGGACATGCGTTGGATGTCGCTGCTTCTCGCGCTGCTCAGAGGTGTCTGCATTGCACAGCCGGATACGACAGCACTGCCGAACAGCACCCAAGGCTGGCATTTGTCACCCCACGGTACGATCCGCGTACTGGTGCTCTTTGCCGAGGTGGAATGGGATGTTGAGCCCGCAAGGGATCCCGCTCCAAAGGACCTGGAACATTGGCCCGCCGGTCATCTGCCCAACTGGAAGGATGACCTCTTCGACGCGTATCCCCAGCAACCACCACGTGCACGGGTGTCCCGCTATTATCACGACATCTCAATGGGGCATTACCAGGTGCTCGGCGATTACATGGATCGGCTCATCACCATCAAACAGAGCGCTTATCCCGCCGTCACCAATGCCCATGGAATAGGTTCGCTGGCAGCACAGGAAGCGTCGCGCACAGGCACATTCGTTACGCGGCATGGGCTCGCTATCGCGGACTTCGATCAATGGCGCGATGGCGGGCAACCGGGGATGCCCAAGGAAAACGTACCGGATGAGCCGCATCGCTATGACCATGTCATGGTGATCGTACGCAACTGCGGCCTCACGCACGGCCAGGGCAGCACCGATCCCGGCAGCATCGGCAAACTCCACGGCTTCGAGAGCGATACACAGAGCCGCTTCGGGGGGATGAACGGACTGCCCTTCGAGATCCTCAAGCATGAATTCAACCACCTGCTGCTGGGGGGCAACAACTTCCACAGCGGCGGTGGAAATGCAGCGCAGTTCAACAGCTTCTTCCTCCCCCTGCAGGGTGGCCACAGCATGATGGGCGCCAGCGGCAGTGCCCTGATGACCGCTGCCGGCTGGGACCGCGACCGCCTTGGATGGCGTCCTCCCGGCGCAGCGCATAGACTGAATGCACAGGATGGCAATGGCCTTCCGGTGAACGGTGACCTCGATCCAATTGCGGGCGACACCGGGGTGTTCCTGTTGCGCGATTTCGTCAGTACGGGTGACGTGATCCGCATCCGCCTCCCGTTCATCCCGGAGGACCGCTACCAACAATGGTTGTGGCTGGAGAACCATCAGGGAGCCTCGTTCAACGGGAGCCCGACCGATGTATTCCACTATCAGTACCGGCCTTGTGCCGACGGTCTTCAACCGGGCATGACCGCCACGATCCAGGTGGACCGTGAACAGCGCAGTGGTCCGGAACTGTTCGGTGGTTATGCGGATTATCTGCGCCAGCTGCCGGCCAACGGGATGTACGATCTCACGCTGCTCGAGGATGCCATCAGCGATTGTCCCTATCCCGGACAGCGCAGCATCGCCTATGCGTTCGAGCCCCATCGGGCGAATCCGTTCACCGGCAACCACGAGCTGGAACTTCCATTGGTGGACCGTAACAAGGACGGGATGCTGGCACGCAGCGAACACATGGTACCCAACAGCAGGCTGGAGAACGGTGTGGTGCAACAGCGCGCAGCTTTTTACGGCAGGCCGGAGCATCTATTCCAAGTGGGGGGGAGGCGTACCCTGGGCATGTCCACCAACCCCGCCCTGGTGCCGCAACTGACCCTTGTAAGCAATGCGTCGAAACCGTTGCACAAGGGTGCGCCGAATGTGCGCGCCACGTATCTCAACGGGTTGCGCGTGGACCTGCTGGAAGGAGCACCGGCGGGTGTGCTGAAGGTGCGTGTCCGTGCCGATGACACAATTCTTGAGAACGATGTGCGGTGGTGCTCGGACAGCATCGTTCTTCCACCCCTGCGGGGCCGCGATGGCCACTCCCTCACCGTGCAGGATGGAGCCACGCTGCTCCTTGACCGCTCGCTGACCCCCACGCGTTCCAGCCGACCGGAGCATGCACACGGGGCCACCTACCATGCCCCACCCACGCGCTTCATCCTGCAACCAGGTGCTGTCCTTTACACCAGCGCGGGTGCACGATTGGAGCTGCGTCGTGGTTCGGAGGTCCATGTGCTGCCCGGCGCCCATCTGCACATGGCGGATGATGCACAGCTCACCATGGACAATGACTGTCGCATCGTTCTGCATGGTGATGGCCTTCTCACCGTGCACCGCAAGGTCCAGCGACGGATCGCGCGCCGTGGACTACTGGTGCGTCAATAGGCACGCACGTTCCGGCCCTCGCGGTAATTGATGAAGGCGCGGTTCACCACCCGATTGCCACCAGGGGTGGGATAATCGCCGGTGAAGTACCAGTCGCCGCGATGTTCCGGGCATGCGGCATGCAGCCCCTCGATGCTCTGGAAGACCAGCTTCACTTCCGCATTGATCCCCGCCGGGGTGAGGAGCTCCACCATTTTGTCACTGATCTGGCGCGCCGAGAATGGGCGGTATACGTCCTTCACCACGTTCTCCTGCTCGATCAGCGGACGACCGACCATGGCCAGCGCACGCTCGTACACATCGTCGAGGATGTTCTCCTGCTTCGTTTCCCGCAGCAGGGCCACGGCAGCCCGGAACGCAGCCAGGTCCCCCATTTTGGCCATGTCGATACCATAACAATCCGGGTAGCGGATCTGCGGTGCACTGCTCACCACCACGATGCGCTTCGGTCCCAAGCGGTCAAGCATCTTGAGGATGCTCTGCTTCAGCGTGGTGCCCCGTACGATGCTGTCATCCATCACCACCAGATCGTCCACCCCGGGGCGCACGGTGCCATACGTGATGTCGTAGACGTGTGCCACCATGTCATCCCGGGCATCATCCGCGGTGATGAAGGTGCGCAGTTTCGCATCCTTGATGGCCACCTTTTCGAGCCGTGGCCGCAAGGCCAGGATGCGGCGCAGTTCGGATACATCCGGATCGGGACCCAGCGCAAGGATCCGCTTTTCCTTCACGCGGTCCAGTTCATCCTCCATCTCCTTCAGCATTCCATAACAGGCCACTTCGGCAGTATTGGGGATGAAGCTGAAGACGGTGTTCTCCAGGTCATGGTCCACCGCGTCGAGGATGGCGGGGCACACGCTGCGCCCCAGGGCGATGCGTTCCTGGTAAACATCGCGGTCGCTGCCGCGGCTGAAGTAGATGCGTTCAAAGCTGCAAGAACGCTTTTCGCGTGGCTCCACTATTTGCTGCTCACTGTAGCTGCCGTCCTTCCGGATGATCAGTGCATGGCCCGGGGTCAGTTCCCTCACCGCCTCCGTGGGCAGTCGGAAGGCGGTCTGTATGGCCGGACGCTCACTGGCGGCCACTACCACCTCATCATCGGCATACCAATAGCAGGGACGGATACCGCTGGGGTCACGCATCACGAAGGCATCGCCATGACCGATGAGCCCTGCCAGGGCGTAACCACCGTCGAAATCGACCGCGCTCTGCTGCAGGATCGAGGCCACATCCAACTTGTCGGCGATCACCTGACCGATCTGTCTGTCGTTGTATCCCAGTTGCCTGTGGATCGCGGCCAGCCGGTCGTTCTCCATATCAAGGTAGTGCCCGAATTTCTCCAACACCGTCATCGTGTCGCTCAGCTCCTTGGGGCTTTGCCCGATGCTCACCAGCAGACCGAAAAGCTCGTCCACATTGGTCATGTTGAAGTTGCCGGCCACCACCAGGTTGCGCGATATCCAGTTGCTCAACCGGCGGCGCGGATGACAGTTCTCCAGTCCGCCGGCACCATGGGTCGCATAGCGGAGGTGGCCCAGCAGCAATTCGCCCAGGAAAGGAACGTGCTCCTTCATCCACTCGGGGTCCCGCAACAGGGAGGTGTCATCTCCTGCCGCCTTGCGCAGCGCTTTGTCGATCTGCCCGAAAATGAGCTGGATGGCCTGTTTCTCGGTGCTCCGCTCGCGATCGATGAAGTTCTTGCCGGGCTTGGGGTCCAACTTGATGGTGGCCACCCCCGCGCCATCCTGGCCACGGTTGTGCTGCTTTTCCATCAGGAGGTACAACTTGTTGAGGCCGTAGAGCGCCGTGCCGTGCTGTTCCTGGTAATGGCGTAGCGGTTTCCGTAGTCGGATCAGGGCGATCCCGCATTCGTGTTTGATCGCGTCGCTCATCGGGGAATGGGGGCACCGGGACCGGCCCGGAGCGCTTGGCAAAGGTATGCCGGGCCACCACGATGCGAGGGCCCGGGCAACGTGCGGGAAGGGAAGGCTGTCTTACAGGCGTAACTTGCTCTCCGTCAATTGGCCCGTATGCGCGCCCTGCTGTTGTTGCTCGTTCTATCATCCAGCCTTGCAAGGGCGGGGGGGCATGCTGCGCGCTTCACCGAGAACCGGGGTCAATGGCCTGCGGATGTGCTGTACCGGGTGCGGGTGCCGGGCGGAATGATGTTCGTGGAGCGTTCGGCGTTCACCTTGGTACTGTCCACGGGAGGCCCTTTCGAGCACCATCACGACCCCGGCCAGCCTGCTGAACACCCGCTGCGTGCGCATGCCTATCGCATGGAGTTCATGGGGGGGGGCGCCCGGCGTGCGGAAGGCATCGCACGCACCGGCCACTACGAGAACTTCTTCACCGGGGCCGACCCGGCCGCATGGGGCGTTCGCTGCGCTGTTTTTGGCGGGGTGCTCCTGCAGGATGTGTGGCCCGGCATCGATATCCGCATTGATGGAAGTTCGGGGATCAAATATGATATCGTCGTTCATCCCGGTGCCGATGCGGGTCGTGTCGGCTTGCTCTACAGCGGTGTTGACAAGCTGCACCTTGACGACCAGGAGCTGGTGGCGACCCTGAGCAATGGAACAGTGCGCGAATCCATCCCCCTCGCGTATGCGCAGGATGGCCAGGGCCGGCGCACCAAGGTGCCTGCACACTTCCGCCTGGATGGGTTGAGGGTGTCTTTCGAACTGCCCGTGGTGGACCCCCGGTCACAGTTGGTCATAGATCCCACCATCGCCTTTTCATCCTATTCGGGCAGCACTGGTGACAACTTCGGCTACACGGCCACCTATGACGACCAGGGTCACCTGTACGGCGGTGGTACTGTCTTCGACCCTGGCTATCCCACCACTGTGGGCGTGCTCCAGGGTACATTCCTGGATGGAGGCATCGATGTCGGTCTATCCAAATGGACACCGGATGGCGAAGCGCTGGTGTGGAGCACCTATCTCGGTGGCACCCGTGCCGAAACCCCCCGCAGCCTGGTGGTGAACGATGCCGGCGAGCTCTTTGTCATGGGTGCCACGGCATCCACGGACTTCCCGGTGACACCGGGCGCCTACGACACCTCCTTCAACGGAGGCGCCTCCATCAGCAATGTCTCCGGCGGATGGATCGGGGCCGTGTTCGGTTATGGGTTCAATATGGCGGGAGGGAGCGACATCTTCGTCGCACGGCTGAGCTCCGATGCCACCAGCCTGCTGGCGAGCACCTATATCGGTGGTACCGCGAACGACGGATTGAACAATGCCGAACTCCTCGCCCACAACTATGGTGACCATTTCCGTGGCGAGATCGCCCTGGATGCAATGGGCAGGCCCGTGGTCGCTACCAGCACCGCAAGCCAGGATGCACCGGTGAGCGCGAATGCACCGCAACCTCTTTTCGGGGGCGCGCTCGATGCCTACTTCTTCCGCATGGATGCCGGGCTCAGCGCCTTGGAATGGGCCACGTTCCATGGGGGGGGTGAACGCGACAATGGTCTTGGCGTCCAATTCGATTCCGGGGGGCGCATGTTCTTCACTGGAGGAACACGAAGTGCCGACCTCCCCGTCACCGCCGCCGCAGTTCCCGTGTTCCAGGGTTTGGTGGATGGTTATGTCGCACGGTACTCCGCCTCCGGGAACACATTGCTCAGCAGCACGTTCATCGGGTCCACCGCCTTTGACCAGACCTACCTGCTCCAGTTGGACCAGGCCGACAACGTCTATGTGATCGGACAGACCGAAGGGGATCCCCCCATCACAGCAGGCAGGTATGGTAACGCCGGAGGCGATCTTTTCCTGCAGAAGTACACCAACGACCTCGCCACCAGGCTTTGGGGTACTCGGCTTGGCAACTCCCAGGGGTCCAAGCTTTCGCCAACAGCGTTCCTGGTGAGCGATTGCGATCAGATCTACCTGAGCGCCTGGGGCGGTGGTGTCCTGGGCGAGCCGATAGGGGGCCTCCCGACAACCCCTGATGCGTTCCAGGGGAGCACCAATAGTGGTGATTTCTACCTGATGGTACTCGACCCGGATGCCACGGGGCTTACTTACGGCTCTTATTTCGGTGGGGCTCAAAGCAGTGAGCATGTCGATGGTGGAACGAGCCGCTTCGATAAGAACGGGACCGTCTATCAGGCCGTATGTGCCGGCTGTGGTAGCAACGACGACTTCCCGACCACCCCGGGCGCTTGGAGCAATACCAACGGCAGTCCCAATTGCAACCTTGGTGTCTTTAAGTTCAGCCTGGGACAACCCATCGCCAATATCGCCATCGATGGACCGGATGCCGTATGCCCTGGTGAGCCCACCCAATTCATCAATTTCAGTTTCGGGGGCACGGGTTTTGCATGGGATTTCGGTGACGGGTCTCCGGTCAGTGATGCAGAAGAGCCCATGCATGTCTTCGAGCAACCTGGCACGTTCACGGTGACCATGGTGCTGAGCGACCCCAGCAATACCTGCTTCACCACAGATACGGCCTCGCTCACCATACTGGTGATCCCACCGGTACAGGCGGCCATTGAGCCGGTGGATGAGCGTTGCCCCGGTGTGCCCGTGCAACTCCAGGCAAGCGGCGGTGATGACTATCTCTGGTTGACCGCCAACGGTCTCTCCTCCGCCGTCATCCCCGATCCCACGCTTTTGTCCGATACGGCGGGCGTGTGGGTGGTGGTGGTGAGCGATGGGTGCAGTGCCGATACGGCCTCGGTGGCGGTCACATATGTCGATCCACAGGTCTCCATATCGGAGGATGCGTTCGTGTGCCTCGGCGATAGCACCATCATCGAAGCGTTCGGCGGGGTGGCATATGCCTGGTCGCCGGCGATGACCTTGAGCGATACCACCATCGCGGACCCGTGGGCGGCCCCTGCGGTCACCACCCTGTACACGGTGGCCATCACCACTCCGGAGGGGTGCCGGGTGCTCGATTCGGTGTTGGTGCAGGTACTGGATGCGCTGCCCGAGCCGATGTTGCAGGACACGGTGATCTGCCGTGGCGACACCATCCAGCGTACGACAGGTATCGCGGCCCAGTACACGTGGGACCCTGCACAAGGCATCAGCGCATGGGATATCCGGTCCCCGTTCTTCTTCCCGGACAGCACGACCCGGTATTACGTCTCCATGCTCACCCCGTGCGCATTCGTGCGTGACAGTGTGCTTATCATCGTACAGGAGGTGAACGTACTCGCATGGGGCGATACGCTCGTTTGTCCCGGCGAACCGGTCCCCTTGCGTGCCGATGGTGGCCTCAGCTATCAATGGCTTCCGGTAGCCGGCCTTGACGACCCGAACAGCCCTGCACCCATCGCCCGCCCATCGGTGACCACGGAATATGTGGTCCGTGCCTTGGATGACATCGGCTGCGCGGATGCCGATAGTGTGCTCGTTACGCTGCGGCCCTGGCCCTTCGTGCAGGCGGGCCCCGGCGGCACCATCGACTACGGCGACAGCTTCACGCTCACCGCGTCAGGCAATGGTCCCCTGGCTTGGAACGATATCGGCCTTGCTGAACCGGGGGATCCCGCCGCGCAGACGGTGAGGCCCGAGGAGACCACCGTCTATGTGGTCACGGTCACGGATAGCGCTGGATGCAAGAACACCAGCTCACTTACGGTCATCGTCAACGGCGACCTCTATGTGCCCAATTCCTTTACGCCCAATGGCGATGGCTACAACGATGGGTTCGGCGCATGGGGCAAGGACATAGCCGGACTGACATTGGAGGTCTTCGATCGGTGGGGGCTCCTGGTCTGGTCAACCACCACCTTGGAAGGGCGCTGGGATGGCACCTACAAGGGGGGCGAGGCACCGGTGGATACGTATGTGTGGAAGCTGCGTGCCACGGAGCGAAGCGGCCGCCAGCGCGAGGCCATCGGACACGTGACGCTGGTTCGGTGAGCCGTCAGCGGAACCGGGTGGCATCAAGCCCCAGCCATTCCATTGCCGCGCCACCAAGCAACAGGTCCTTGGTGGGTTTGTCATAGGGCATGCCGTGGATCAGGTCGCCGGGAACAAGTTCCCCCAACGGGAACGGATAATCGGTTCCCATGGCCACCCGGGAGGCACCCATCTGGTCCACCACAAGGCGAAGGATAGCGGGATCGTGGACCAGGGCATCGATCCAAAAGCGGCCGAGGTAGTCCCGGGGGTTCACACGGTTGTCCACGGCGCACAGGTCGGGGCGTACCAGGAATCCATGTTCGATGCGACCGAGTGTGGCCGGGAACGAGCCACCACCATGCGCGAAGGCTACACGCAGGCGGGGCAATCGCTCGAAAAGGCCGCTGAAGATCATGGAGGTGATGGCCGTTGCGGTCTCCACAGGCATCCCGACCAGCCAGGGCATCCAGTACTTGTCGAAGCGGTCGGCACCCATCATGTCCCATGGGTGAACGAATACCGCCATGTCCAATTCCTGGCAGGCCTCGAACACTTCCAGAAGGCGTGGCTCGCCCAGGTTGGTGCCGTGTATGTGGGTGCCGATCTGGATGCCCACGAGGCCGATGCGCTTGCAGCGCTCCAACTCATGGATCGCGAGCTCTGGATCCTGCATGGGCACGGTCCCCAGGCCGATGAAGCGCTTGGGCCAGCGATGGACGATGCCCGCGATGTGGTCGTTGAGGAACATCGATAGGTCAAGCGTGTCCTGCGGTCGCGCCCAATAGCTGAACATCACGGGAACCGTGCTCAGTACCTGCACATCCACCCGGTGATGGTCGCATTCGCCGATGCGTACCGCAGGATCCCAGCAGTTCGCCTGCACCTCGCGGAAGAACTTGTCATCCATCATCATCCGCGCACAACCCGGCTTATGATGGTCCAGGTGGATGAAGCCCCGGTAACCGTACTTGGCGCCGAAGTCCGGTATGTGCTCCGGCAGTATGTGCGTATGGATGTCGACAGTGAAGTACGAGGCCATCGCTCGGGACTTACACGAACCGGGGATCGGCCTCCATCACATGTCCGCAGCGCTTGCATGTGCGCAAGTCCTGGCGCCCATAGAACTCCCTGAACCGCGGGAGGAAATCCTGCTCGATGTTGTTCAGTACGAAACGGTATTCATGCAACAGGTTGTTGCAATGTTCGCAGTACCACTGCAAACCATCCTGCATGGCGCGGTCGGCACGCTTCACCTCGATCACAAGCCCCACCGTATCAGGACCACGCCTCGGCTGGTGCGGCACATTGGCGGGTAGCAGGAACATCTCACCCTGTTTGATCGGGATGGTCACCGCATTGCCATCCTCCTGTATCCCAACTTCAATATCACCCTCGATCTGGTAGAACAGCTCCTCCGTCTCGTTGAAATGGTAATCCTTGCGTGCGTTCGGTCCACCAACGACCATCACGATGTAGTCGCCGGCATCATGATACAGGTTCTTGTTCCCAACAGGCGGCTTGAGCAACTGCCGGTTTTCGTTGATCCACTGTTGTAGGTTGAAGGGTCTGCGGATCGCCATGGAATATGGGTGGATCCCCAAAGGTAACCTTGGCCGCCGTTCAACTTCCGGTCATTTCCCTCCGCCAGCAGCCTGGAGCAGCAATGCACTGTTGGTCCTGTGCATCTCCTGCGCGTATTCACGGTCCTGCACGAACTCCCTGGCCCGCTTGTCGAACCGCACGATGGCGAACGGCATGTCCAAGGCGTCGGTATCGACGCCTTTGTACCGCTCGGAACGGAGCATCTCAACGTCCATCAGCATGGGCATGCCAGGCAACTGGGAAGGATGAACCTCGGCGCGGGTGTCCACGACGATCCGTTTGGTGATGAAACCGGCCTTGCTGAACTCGAGGGTGTACAGACGACCATGCTGAAGGCCGGTCTGGAACTGTCCTTTGCGCCGCGTAATGACGGTTGCCGTAGGCGCACCGTCCTGATGCACCATCACAGTACACCCTTCAAGCGGGGTCTCACCGTCAAGCACGATGGCATCGACGGGTAGCAAGGAGGCATCAGCTCCTTGTGCGCGGGCCTGCTGCACATTCGTGAAGCCCACGCCGACCAGCGCCCACAAAACGATACGCAAGGTTCTCATGGACCCCTTCTACGGAACTCGTCCACAGAAGGTTGCGAGCTTCGGAGGACCCGTGGTTCAACGGATCATGATACGCTCCACGTTCGTGCCTCCAGGATGGGATGCACGTAGCAAGTATGTCCCAGGTGCCAATGGGGTTGCCGTGCGCAAACCGAACTCACTGCCACCGATCACGGCGCGTTGTTCACTGTGGACCACGCGTCCTGATGCATCGCTAAGCTCCCAGGCCACAAGGCCCTGAAGGTCGCCCGTGCGCACTTGGAAAACCCCGCTGCCGGGATTGGGGAACACGCTCCAGTTGTGGGCCGGTTCATCGATGCCAAGGGTACACTCTTCCGCGGATACGGTCACCGTGTATGGGCCCACACTGTTGCTGAACGGGTCCACGAGCACGGGGATGAAATAGGTCCCCGCCTGCACTGCGGTGTAGTAAGCGGTGCGGTTGCCGTCCGAACAGTCCACCGTGTTGTTGGCGGTACTGAACACGAGAGCATCCGCCGGACAACTGGTCGCGAGGAGATTCCACACGTTGCTGAAGGCTGGCTCCGTGCCACAGTAGGCCACCGTAAGGTCTGCGCAGGTTTCCAAGGTGAAGGCGTGCCATACGTTCGGCAGCCCCACCTGTGCGATCAACGAACCTTGCACTGCATCACCCGCCAGGGTGGCACCTTCACTGTCACCGCTGAACGCAACGCTCCCGCCTGCGGCCAGTTCCTCGGGCGTCACGCTGGTGCAGAGGTCGTTGGCAGGGCTGTTGCTGCCGCATGCGTCAG
>CAZLGY010000007.1:0-27207 GCA_964559165.1 uncultured Chryseobacterium sp. | reverse complement strand
CGGAGAAGGAGAGGGTGGCGCCGGAGGCGAGTTGCTGCGGCGTCACGCTGGTGCAGAGGTCGTTGGCAGGGCTGTTGCTGCCGCATGCGTCAGCGCTCACCTGCACGGTGTAGGGACCCTGGGCACCGCTGAAGGGCTCGGTGAGCACGGGCAGGTAGTAGGTTCCTGCGGGCAGTGCGTTGAAGAAGAGGGTCTTGTTGCCATCGCCACAGTCGGTGTTGTTGAAGGATGTGGCGTTGATCATGACATCAGCGGGGCAGGACGTGGCGAGCCAGTTCCAGGTATTGCCGAAGACGGGGCTGATGCCACAGTAGGAGACGACCACATCGGCGCACTCGGTGGTGGTGAAGGCGTGCCATACGCTGGGTAGTCCGAGGTCCATGGCCGAACCGGGTGTTGCATCCCCGTCGAAGGTGGCGCCGGTGTTGTTGCCGGAGAAGGAGAGGGTGGCGCCGGAGGCGAGTTGCTGCGGCGTCACGCTGGTGCACAGGTCGTTGGCTACGCCACCTCCGATACCATCCACCCCGAAGCTGCGCGGAATTACGAACGCGGAGATGAGCAGGAGGAACGTTGTAGTAAGGTGCATGGGGCGTGTTTTACCGACACAAATCTCGCACATGCGGTGCAAAGCACTGCTGTCCTGTGTGTTAATTCTTGGACGCCTCGGACTGGTATCAATGACGAAGGGCCGCCCCCAAGGAGCGGCCCTTCGCAAGAACGGTATTCCGTGCTTAGCGGATCACCACGCGCTGCTCGCTGCTGCCTTCGGCATTGAGCACACGTACGATGTAGCTGCCGGCGGCGATGCGGCCCGCCAGGTTCAATGGGTGGGCCTGACCAGCGGCCAGTGTGCGGTTCTCGCTATGCAGCACACGTCCGGTCATGTCCATCACTTCGATCACCGATGCACCGCTCAGTTCCTTGCTGGAGATCGTCAGATCACCGTTGCTGGGGTTGGGGAATACGGTGAAGGTGCTGTTCGCGCTCAGTTCATCCACCGCGGTGCCGATATCGCCGGTCACGCAGATATTGAACAGGTGGTTCGCGCTGGCATGTGCGTAATCATACACGCGCACATAGTAGGTGGCGCCCACGGTCAGGCCCGACTGCACCATCACCTCGTTCACCGGGTCGGGGTTGGGGAAGGTGTCATCGGTGCAGGAAACAGAGACCAGGTTGGAGCAGTCGCCGGAGAAGAACTCCAGCACACCGTCGAACTCCTCGATGCCTTCCACCGTGATGGTGTGGTCGGCGGTGGTGGCCACGAAGCTGTACCACACATCAAGCGCGTTGCTCGAGGTGAAGCCGTTGCAAGCGATGGGTGCCAGGGATTGGGTGGCATCCGCAGTGGTGCCCGGGGTGGGGGTGCAGGTGAGGCCCACGTTCAAGGGCTGGGCACCGGTGCATTCGTTGTTGTTCGGCGCGGGGGCACATGGACTTGCACTTACATTGATACCGTAAGCGCCGGTGGCATTGGCACCGCCGAGCACGGCATAGTAGTAGGTCCCTGCTGCAACGCCGTTGAAGTAGATCGTCGCGTTACCATCACCGCAGTCGTCGAAGTTGCCCGAACTGAACTGCACGAACTGGGTGAAGGGGCAACCGATGTACAGGCGGGCGCCAACATTGCCGAAGGGGGTGGCCATACCGCAATAGTCGATCACGATGTTGGTGCACTCCGTGGTGGTGAAGGCATGCCAGACGCTGGGATTGCCCAGACCCTCCGTATCCAGTGCGCCTGTGTTGTCACCCGTCCAAGTGAGGCTGCCGCCAGCTGCCAGGGGCTCGGGGTTCACACCCGTGCATTGGTCGTTCGCCGGCACGTTCGATGGCGAGAACGCGCAGATCGTGAACTCCGGGTTCGAGGTGGGGGCGTTGCCGTAGTGGTACACCCGGACATAATAGGTGGTACCCGCAACAGTGTTCAGCGTCAGGGTCTCCTGCAGGCTGTTCGGCGGGAAGGTGGCGTCGGCACAACCAGCGCTCACCAGGTTGCCGCAGGTACCGGAGAAGCCTTCGATCACGGCATCCATCGTGCCCTGGCCGTCAACCTGTACGGAGGTGATGGGGCCGGTGGCCACGAAGCTGAACCATACGTCCAAGGCACCTGGCGAGGTGAAACCATTGCAGAGGATCGCCGGGAAGCTGCTGGTGGCGTTCGCAAGCGACGCGTTCACGGGGGTGCACTGCGTGCTCACCGGCAATTGGAACGAACCTGCGCAATCGTCGTTGTTCGGTGCCGCCCCTCCGCCGAGGCCGGTGAGGCACACGTCAAAGGTGCCGCCCAGACCGAAGTCGTTGTTCGATACCACGCTGAACACATAGTCCGTGTTCGGCGTCACCTGCACGCTCAGGGCTTCGGCAGCGGTTCCGATGCCGCAAGCGACCGAGGTGCCACCGCAACCACCCTCCAGCACGTCCACCACCAGGTCGGTGATCGTTCCGGCAGTGATGTTCACCACCACGTTGGTGAAGTTCCCGGAATTGAAGCTATACCAAACGTCCTCGTAAGCAGAGGCACCAGTATCACAGGTGGGCTCACCATCCGTACTGGTCGCACCGGCGTTGTCACCGCCGGTGGCGTTCGCCGGGCAGTCCGCCGGGTCGTTCACGGTAAGGGCGATGGCATCGGCACAGGCGTCGTTGGCGATGATGCCGCGGGCCGCGGGCCGTTCACCAACGCGGCGGATGCGCACTGCGGGTGCACCCTTCTCCGCCGTGCGGATGGTGTTCTTGGAGGTCATGCCGGGTGACAGCGCGGCTTGGCCTGATACGTCGGTGGCCAGCATCGCTGCCGCAAGCACACCTACGAGAAAGTAATTGTTCATCATGGTTCTGGGGTCTGTTTGAACGCCACGAAGGTGCGGCTTCTGTTCGGTTCAGCCAAGCACATCTTTCCCACGATCTACTTTTGACGCGATGGAAACAGGGTTGCATGGCAGGGTGGCGCTCGTGGGCGGTGCGACACAGGGCATCGGGAAGGCCATCGCCCTTGAATTGGCAATGCTCGGCGCCACGGTGGTGGTGCTGGCACGCGATCCGGAACGCGGTGCCCGGGTCGTCGATGAGCTGAACCTTGTGAGCGGCGCAGCTCACGCCCTCCTGCGCGCGGACATGGGCGATACGGCAGGCCTCAGGCAGGCGCTCGAAAGTGCTCCCCTCTGCACCAAGGTCGACATCCTGGTGAACAATACCGGGGGGCCCGCTCCCGGACCTGCCCATGAAGCCGGGGTGGAACGGTTCGAGGAAGCGTTCCGGCTGCACCTGCTCAGTTTCCAAACGCTTGTCCGGGCTGTCGTGCCTGGCATGAAGGAGCGGCACCATGGCCGCATCGTCAACATCATCAGCACCAGTGTGAAACAGCCCCTGCACAACCTTGGGGTGAGCAATACGGTGCGTGGGGCGGTGGCCAATTGGTCCAAAACGCTTGCCAACGAGTTGGGCCCGTTCGGGATCACCGTGAACAACGTGCTGCCCGGTGCCACCGCCACCGAGCGGCTGTCCGCGATCATCCGGAACCGGGCCGTTGCGACCGGGCGCAGCGAAGAGGAGATCGCCGAGGAGATGCGTGCGGAAGTGCCGCTGCGCCGGTTCGCAGAGGCGTCCGAGATCGCCTCCGCGGTGGCCTTCCTGTGCGGCCCAGCTGGCGCCTACATCAATGGGGTCAACCTGCCGGTGGACGGCGGCCGCACCGCCTGTTTGTAGCACTCGGCCAATGTTGCGCAGGCTGGAATTTCTAGGCCCCCATGGCCTGGTCTGCGCGGGAACGGTCAGCTGGCATCGGCGGCAATGAGCCGGAACCCCTTGCCGTGCACATTGATGATCTCCACCGAAGTGTCCTCCCGGAGGTATTTGCGCAGCTTGGCGATGTATACGTCCATGCTGCGCCCGTTGAAGTAGCTGTCAGAACCCCATACCTCACGCAGCGCGAGGCCGCGTTCCAGTACATCGTTCCTGTGTGCGCACAGGAGACGCATGAGTTCTGATTCCTTGGTGGTCAGGCGGCGTTCGCCCGCAGGTGTCCGCAACAGCTGCTTCCGCGGATCGAAGCTGCTGGAACCCAATACGTATTCCTCCGGTTCAACGTCCTTCGGCTGTGCACCGCGCGACCGTCGTAGGACCGCATTGGTGCGCAGGAGAAGCTCCTCCATGCTGAACGGTTTCGTGAGGTAGTCATCGGCCCCTGCCTTGAAACCCTCCAGCGTGTCCTGTTTCATGCTCTTCGCGGTGAGGAACACGATGGGGACCAATGCATCCTTGGATCGTACCTCGCGGGCCAGCGTGAACCCATCCTTCAGCGGCATCATCACATCCAGGATCAACATGTCATAGCTGTTCTGGGTGAACGCCAGCCAACCCTGCTGGCCATCCGTGCGCAGGTCCACCAGGAAGCCTTTCGCCCGCAGGTAATCGGCCAGCAGGCCGCCAAGGTTGGGGTCATCCTCTACGAGCAGGAGCTTGACGGGCGACGACATGTTCGAAGGGTAGTTTGATGTGGAAGGTACTGCCGTGACCGGGCTCGCTTTCCAGGGTGATGCGCCCGCGATGACGCTCCACCACCGTGCGCACATAGCTCAGGCCGAGACCAAAGCCTTTCGCATTGTGGATGTTCCCCGTGGGAACGCGGTACAACCGGTCGAAGATCTTTCGCTGTTCGGAGGCGGCGATACCGATGCCATTGTCGGTCACGCTGATGGTGATGTGTGTATCGTCGCTGTCCGTCGCGATCCTGATGAGCGGTTCGCTGCGCGTGTATTTCACCGCATTGTCGATCAGGTTGTAGAGCAGGTTGGTCAGGTGGATGCGGTCCCCTTGCACATGGTGTATCTCGGCACGCAGGTCGGTGACGATGCGACCGCTTCTACGGGAGACCAGTATGTTGCTGCTGCGGATCACGTCCTGCACAAGGGCATGGATGTCAAGGTCCACGATCTTGAGCACCATGTGGCCGCTGTCCAGCACGGCGCTCTGCAACACGTTCTCCACCAATGATCCCAGCCGCTTGTTCTCGTCACGGATCATCGATACGTAGCTGCGCACCTGTTCATCACTGCGCGGGATGGAGGGGTCTGCCAGCGCTTCACAGGCCAGTCCGATGGTGCTGATGGGTGTCTTCAGTTCATGCGTCAGGTTGTTCACCAGGTCATTGCGGATATCACTGATGCGCTTCTGGCGGACGATGCTGCGAAGTGTCGCAACGAACACAGCGATGATGAGCGCCATGAACACCCCTGCGATGATCAGCTGCGGGCCGATCCCGCTCCATAAGGCCTCCTCACCGGCGGCCAACACGACATGCAATTGGGTGCCACTATCCGTGAGGTCATGGCGGAAGAGCTGAACGCGGTGCGGAGAGGCGGCAAGCTCAAGGTCGCTTCCGGGCTCATCGGTTTCCAATGCGATCCGCACCCCGTTGGCATCGAACACCCCGAACGCGCGCGGTCGCTCCATTCCCTGGCCCGTGAATACCGCGCCGAGCAGGGAGTCAAGCAGGGTGGTCCTGATCCGCGAACGGATGTCCTTCCCGGTTTCTGTGATCAGGATGTCACGGACCAGCTCCCCCACCATGGCATTGAGATCCTCCTCGTTGGAACCAGTGCCCCCCGCCAGGGCGTTGCTCCCGCTGCGCAGCGTGTCAAGCCGGAGGAGCAGGCGGCGACCGGAGGAGTTGCTGCGCAGCACCTCCCATCGCTCCTCGCGTTCCAGGCGGTCGCTGACGGTGATGAGCGCATTGCCGACCGCACCCTGCAACTGTTGCTCACGGGCTTCCAGGATGGCGTGCATCCACCGCACCTGCAGCCCCATGAGGCCGAGCAGGGCGATGGCGATCGCACTGATCGAGCCGAGCATCCAGCGGCGGTCCATGCAGCGAAACTACCCGTCGCAGGTGCGTCGTCCAACCTTAACGCTCTTTAACGATCGTTCGATCATCGTTAACGCTGAGGGCAACGGTGGAGGGTACTTTTGTAAAAGAGGGTCGCATCGAACGTTCGTTCATCGGTCCGTGATGGTCGGCGATCGGGTTTTGGTGAAGCCGGCCTCGCAACAAGGCGTTGGAAGGTCTCCGCAAGGGGGCCTTTCGACGTTCAAGGGGTCCCGGTCATACAACTACCTTCGGGCCCCGGCCCACCAGTGCGATGGAGAACCTGCTGAACCTGATCGATGGCGCGCTGCGTCCCGCATCCACCGGCCAGTGGATCGATGTGTACGGGCCCGCCACAGGCACCCTGCTCACCCGACTGCCCGATAGTGGCGCTGCCGACGTGGACAGGGCCCATGCCGCAGCGCAGAAGGCCCTGCCCACCTGGAAAGCCATGGGCCGCGAAGGCCGTTCCAAGGTGCTGCTGGAACTTGCGCGCCTTATCGAGGAGGACCTTGAAGGGTTCGCGCAGCTGGAATCCATGGACAATGGCAAACCTCTTGCGCTTGCCCGTAACGTTGATATCCCGCGGGCGGTAGCTAATTTTCGGTTCTTCGCCACAGCCATCATCCACTTCAGCAGCGAGGCCCACCTGATGGATGATGTCGCGGTGAACTGGACGGATAGGCAGCCCATCGGTGTGGTGGGATGCATAAGCCCGTGGAACCTGCCCCTCTACCTGTTCACCTGGAAGATAGCGCCCGCATTGGCCGCCGGTAACTGCGTGGTGGCCAAACCAAGCGAGGTGACACCGTGCACGGCCTATCGGATGAGCCTGCTTTGCGAAAAGGCGGGAATGCCTGCGGGCGTGCTCAACGTGGTGCACGGGGCGGGCTCCACTGTTGGAGCGGCCATCGTGGCCCATCCGGGCATTTCAGCGGTGTCCTTCACGGGTGGTACTCGCACCGGCGCCGAGATCGCACGCGTGGCTGCACCGATGTTCAAGAAGCTCAGCCTTGAACTGGGCGGCAAGAACCCCGTGCTGGTGTTCGCGGACTGCGATCTCGAGGAGGCGATCGCCACCACCGTCCGCTCCAGCTTCACCAACCAGGGCCAGATATGCCTGTGTGGTTCGCGGGTCCTCGTGGAACGATCCATCTACGAAGCGTTCCGCGACCGCCTCGTGGAACGCGTCCGTACCATGCGAGTTGGCGATCCGCAGGATCCCGCGACCGATCTGGGAGCCGTGGTGTCCCGGGAGCACATGGAGAAGGTGCTCGGATATATCCGGTTGGCGCAAGAGGAGGGAGGCCATGTCCTGTGTGGCGGTCATCAGGTCGTGCTGGAAGGTGATCTGCATGCCGGCTGGTACGTGGCACCCACGGTCATCGAAGGATTGCAGGATGGCTGCCGCACGGATCAGGAGGAGATATTCGGACCGGTCATCAGCATCGCACCCTTCGATACCGAGGAGGAAGCTGTCGAGCGTGCGAACAGCACACCCTATGGGCTTGCCGCTGTCATTTGGACACGCGATGTGAAGCGGGCTCACCGGGTGGCCCGCGCCGTCCATGCCGGCATCGTATGGGTCAACTGCTGGATGGTCCGAGACCTGCGCACACCGTTCGGTGGTGTCAAGCAAAGCGGCGTGGGGCGCGAAGGAGGCGTGGAGGCGCTACGGTTCTTCACCGAGGCGAAGAACGTCTGCTTCAAGCTTTGAACGAGCGCTCGCGGCGTTGTTTCATGCCGTTGGTGAAGAACCAGCCGAACCGGTCATCGAACCAGCGACCTGCGCGGGCAAGGAGATCGAATGCATGCTGAAGCGTGTTGGACATGGCGGATCGTTTGCAGGAATAACCGCATGAGCGCGCCGATCCGTATGCCTCGCACATCAGGGAACGAGGAACGGTCATATCCGGCCCTCCACCAGCAGCACAGGTCCGTCCTCCGGCAGGATCCGCAAGGTGGCCTCCATCGCTCTTACCCGCAAGGCCAGTTCATGGAACTTCGTGCGCCACGGTTCCATTGCCGCCGTGCGACCCAACAGTGCACCGTGGTAGGCGCTCCGTCGTTCCAGCGGGGTCAACGCGTTGAGGGTCGGCAATAACGACAAGACATCCTTCCCCATGCGATCTTCGGTGCTCACCACCAGGTTGATGCACCATCCACGCTCATCCTTCCTGCACAGCAGCAGTCCACCCCCGCCCGGCCTGCGAAGATCGCCGAGTGCGGCAATGGTCGCTTGACAGGTGCGTGCGAGTTCGGGTCCGGGAATGCCCGGCTCATCCTCGATCATGCGCAACACCTTCTGTTCCACACCAGCATACCATGTGCGACCACCTGCACCGGCCAGCAGCCCGACGGCCTTCAGGTTGTGTTCCAGTTCAGCGAGCCACGCTGGTCCCTTGGTCTCCGCATGTTCTCCACAATTCACCACCAGGCGGAAGTGATGGACAGGCCCGGCACCAGGGGCGATATCGTAGCGTAGGGGATGGCCGCTGCGGCGCGCCATTTCGATCAGGCCAAGGCCTGCGCCCCCGCGGGGTCCGGTGGTTCCGCTGGTGAGCGTTTCCAGGAACATCCGCTTCAGTGCGTCCGCGTCCAGGCCCTCCGTGCGGGTCAACGCCCTGCGCAACGCATCGACATCCTCGTCACGCACCTCGTTCACCGTCATCACGTCCGTATTCCGCTCCCCGTGCAACAGCAGGATCGCGGCGTTCCCGAAGGTGGTCCGCGCACGATGCCGTACCAGGTTCTGGTATGCCTCGATCAGGGTGAAGGTGGTCCGCGAACGAAGCTCCCTGCCGCAGCCGTTCTCCTCGGAGAGCATGCGTTCCGACACCTCGATCATCCGTGGTGTATGTTCATCCGGGAAGGCGCCCGCATACACCACCGACCCCTGTTCATGGGCAAGTGCGTTGAACAACGCATATAGCTGCTCCTGGACCAGGGGGGACATCCGATCAAAGGTAGATGGTACCCCTCCACCCCTGCCCGATATCTTCGTGCCGGCATGGAACGGGAAGAGCTGCTCGAAAAGGCACGGTTGTATGTCCGGCGCCATTTTGCGCGGCACATGCCAGCCCATCTGCGGTTCCACGACCTGGAACACACACTGAGCGTAGTCCGCACGGCGCTCGGCATCGGCGAGGCTGTGGGGCTTTCGGCACGTTCACTCGACTTGCTCGAGCTGGCGGCGTTGTTCCATGATACCGGCTATGCACGTTCGCATGCCGGTCATGAGGCGCACAGTGCCGATCTGGCGTCGTCCTTCCTTGCAAGGAACGGCCTCCCAGCGCGTGACGTGGACCTTGTCAAAGCGGCCGTGCTCGCCACACGCGTGGGGGCAAAGCCGGCAACCCCGCTGCAGCGTGTATTGCGTGACGCTGACAGTGCCAAGGCCGGGCAGGCGGATTTCGAGGAGAAGGGCGAGCGCCTCCGACGTGAACTGGAAGCGGTGCGCGGACGCCCCATCGACCCCGTGGATTGGTTGAAGGAGAACATCGTCTACCTCGCCGGACACCGCTTTCACACCCGGTATGCACAGGAACGCTACGGCCCCCAGAAGGCCATCAACCTGAAGGGACTGCGTGCACAGCTCCGTGGCCAGGCCCGGGGACCGGCCTGGCACAAGCACGCCGGGACCACTCATTTCGATCGCGACCTCAGCTGGCTGTCCTTCAACGAACGGGTGCTCCAGGAGGCCAGCGACCCAAGCGTACCACTGCTTGAGCGCGTCAAGTTCCTGGCCATCTACTCAAGCAATCTCGACGAGTTCTACCGCGTTCGCGTGGCATCATTGCGCGGTCTCCGCAAACTGGACCGCACCTATCGCACCGCGCTTGACCTGCCGGCGGACAAGCTGGTGGAGCAGCTCAACCGGAAGGCTCTGAAACAGCAGCGGGCCTTCGGCACCCTGTACCGCGGCACGCTCCTGCCCGCACTCGCCGAACAGGGCATCCGCCTGCTCTCGCCAAAGGAGCTCAGCACCCGACAGGTCCGCTTCGTGCGCGCATTCCATGCCGAAAAGGTGGCACCACTGTTGAATTCGGCGGCCTTGAGGCCCGGCAACGCACCGTTCATCGAGGACCGACGGCTTTATTTCGCCTGCCTGCTCAAGCAGAAGGGTGTTGCCAAGCAGCGTATGGTGCTGCTCAACATCCCGTCGGACGAGCTCGGTCGGTTCGTGCTGTTGCCGGCGGCAAGGGGCCGAACGGATGTCCTGTTCCTGGATGATGTGGTCCGCATGAACCTGGACGTGCTTTTCAAGGGCTTCAAGGTGGTCGCGTGCCATGCCATCAAGTTGTCCCGTGATGCAGAGCTCTACCTGGATGAGGAGTATGCCGGGAACGTGAAGGAAAAGGTCCGTAAAAGCCTCCGGAAGCGGCGCACCGGAATGCCTGCAAGGTTCCTGTACGATGCCGCCATGCCACCCCGGCTGCTCCGTGCATTGCGCACCCTGCTGGGACTTGCCAAGCAGGATATCGTACCAGGAGGTCGCTACCACAATTTCAGCGACCTGATGAAATTGCCCGTGGAGGGGCATCCGGCACTGCGCGACAAGCCATGGACACCGCTCAAGCACCCGCTGCTCGCCGCTGCCCGCGATCCGTTCAAGGTGCTGCAGCAACAGGACCTCCTGCTCCACTTCCCCTATCACGATTTCAACCAGTTCGTCGCTTTGCTCCAACGGGCCGCGCGCGACAGATCCGTCACCCGCATCCACATCACCCTGTACCGCGTGGCGGATGACAGTGCGGTATGTGCTGCATTGCTGGGTGCACTGGAACAAGGCAAGGCGGTCACCGTGTTCGTGGAAGTGCAGGCCCGCTTCGATGAGGGCACCAACCTGTATTGGGGAGAAATGCTGGAGCGCGCAGGTGCCAAGGTCATTTACAGCTACGAACGGCTGAAGGTGCACTGCAAGTTGTGCCTGGTCGAGCGGGGGCTTCGCGGCGGCGTTCAGCGCGTGGCGTATCTCGGAACCGGTAATTTCAATGAACGGAGCGCCCGCCTTTATGCGGACTCCGCGCTCATCACCAGCGATACCACGCTCACCAACGAGGTGCGTGAGGTGTTCCGGCACCTGGAGGATCGCACCCATCGCCCGCGCACCCAACTGCTCCTGGTGGCACCCATGAGCATGCGCTCCCGATTGGAAACCCTCATCGACAGGGAGATCGCAGCCGCATGCGGCGGCAAGCCGGCCGCGATCCTCATCAAGGTCAACAGCCTCGAGGATCGCGCGCTCATCGACAAGTTGTACGACGCTTCCCGTGCAGGCGTGCGGGTTCGGCTCATCGTGCGGGGCATCTGCTGCCTGGTTACGGGTGTGCCAGGCCTCAGTGAGGGCATCGAGGCGATCAGCATCGTGGATCGTTACCTGGAACACACCCGGGCCTATGTGTTCGAGAACGGCGGTGATCCCGTGGTGTACCTGTCAAGTGCCGACTGGATGGGGCGCAATCTCGATCGGCGTGTGGAGGTCGCCTTCCCCTTGCTGGACAAGGCCCTTCGTGCCGAAATGCTGCAGCTGCTCGAGCTCCAATGGCGTGATAATGTGAAGGCCCGTCTGCTGGATCGCAAGCAAACCAACCCTTATCGGCCTGCGCCGGTCGGAACGCGGAAGGTGAGGGCCCAGCTGTCGCTTTGGAAAATGCTGGCGGAACGCAACCCCGCTTGAGCATCGGCGGCTGTGGCGGGAGAAGGGGGAAAGGGCCACTGCGGCCGGACCGACACCGGGACGGAGGCACCGGCGCCGGCGCAAGGGTCCCGAAGGACCGGCCCTTCCCCTTCCTTCATGTCATGATGAACGTATGGCAAGCAGCCATCGTACACCATCCGCCATCACGCACAAAGTTCAACGGAGCCTATGTCCTCCTCCTGCCCCTCATGAAGGGCTTATGCACATTCTTATCCACCTGTATTGCCAAGGGGCAGAGCCAGGAGCGGGCAACCGCACTTCCGCAGCACCTGTTCGGTGGTGGTTCCGCGCAGTGCATCGAACAGGCCGTCCGGACCGCGCGTACCCAGCACCAGCAGGTCGGCATCCCGGCTCGCGTCCACAAGGGCGTCCACAACAGGCCCCTTCAACCGGGTGATGGGTTGTTGGGCGATCGCTGGCCTGTGATCGCCTGCGTGCACCAGGGTAACGACCCCCTCCCCGGAGGCATCGAACGGCAACCGGCCAAGAGCCTCCACCAGCACCCCGCCATCCTCGGCACGCTCAATGGCGACCACCACGCGCCGCAGTGGATGCCGGCTGCCTGTCAGCGGGTCCACCCACCCCCGGCATCCCGACGGAAGGAACAGCGTGGGCAGCGCAACCCCGCGGCGGATCTCTTCACCCACCGAACGTTCCTGCCACCGCAGGCGCCCACCATGCCGGCTGGTATGGAGCACCACAAGATCCGCAGGATGGGCCTCGAGGTGCCGGATGCACGCACCTGCCGGGTCGCCCCCTCGTGCCATGATCTTCCGTACGGTCATCCCGCGGCTGCGCATCTGCTCCAATTCGTTGCCCGGCCGGGTCCATCCCCACGTGTTCAAGGTGGCCCGCACGCCGGGCAGCTCCTCCCGTAATACCCTGTCCGAACCTGGTACGTGCAGGATGGTAAGCCTGGAGCGTTCGTGCCACGCGATGGCCAGGGCGTGATGGAAGGCCTCCGCCCCCTCGGGAGCAAGGTCGGTGGGATGGAAGATGCGCAACTGTGGTCGTTGGTCGGTCACCATGCCGCAACCTCCGCGGTATGGGATCAACAGCAACTGACGGAAGTCCTTTTCCGGTGAACGAGCACCTCTTTTGGGCGCACCTGACGACCCGGTGATCGCCCGCTCCGGCAGCCCCCTGCTTCAATGAACCTTCGCCCAGCGGCCATCCCGATCGGTGCGGTGGCCTATTTTCGCCGTCCCGACACAGACCGAACACCATGGGCCGCATCTTCGAGAAACGCAAGCACAAGATCTTCGCGCGCAACGCCAAGCTGAGCAAACTCTTTACCCGGATCGGCAAGGAGATCGCCATGGCCGTTAAGGCCGGAGGCCCCAACCCCGAGGGGAACAGCCGCTTGAAGGTGGCCATCCAGAACGCCCGCGGCATGAACATGCCCAAGGACAACATTGATCGGGCCATCAAACGGGCACAGGGTGGCGAAGAGGCGGACTATCTGGAGACCACCTACGAAGGATATGCGCCAGGCGGGGTGGCGGTCTTCGTGGATGCAGCCACCAACAATGTGAACCGTACGGTGGGCAACGTCAGGAGCTTCTTCAGCAAGTGCGGCGGCAACCTTGGCACGTCCGGCTCATTGGGCCACATCTTCGAACGCAAGGCGGAGTTCGTGGTGAGCAACGAAGCCCTCAAGGGGCGCGATCCGGACGAGTTCGAGATGGAGGTCATCGACGGCGGCGCGGATGACGTTGTGCGTGAGGACGAAGGCATGATCATCTATGCTCCGTTCCAGAGCTTCGGCCAGATGCAGCAGAAGCTGGAGTCCCTGGGCGTGGAGGTCAAGTCCTCTGAGCTCAAGCGCTTCCCGCTGATGACCACCCCCGCCGATGCGGACACGGCACGCGCCGTGCTCAAGTTGGTGGACATGCTGGAGGAGGATGATGATGTGAACGCGGTCTACCACAACATGGACCTCACCGAGGAGGTGGAGGCCGAGTTGGAGAAGGGCTGATCAGTCCGGCTGGAAGCGGATGTGGTAGCGGGCGCCCCCGCTCCCTTCCACGGTCATGCGACCGTTGAGCTGGTCCACCAGGCTTTCGATCAGCGACACACCGAGCGTTGTGCCATCGTCCTGCAGCTTTTCAACGGGAATGCCGACCCCGTCATCCGCGTAGTGCAGGTCGAAGGAGCGGTCGTCCACACGGTGGATGGATAGTTGGATGCGCCCGCCCGCCCGGCCCACGAAGGCGTGCTTGAAGGAGTTGGTGATCAGTTCGTTCAGGAGCAGCCCGAGCGGCACCATGGTGGTGAGGTCGAACGCAAGACCGTCATCGATATCGGAGTCATAGCGGATGCGGTCACCGACATCGTTCATGCGCACCAGTTCACTGAAGAGATCGTGGATGTACTGCGCCACATCGATGGTCGACAGCTCATCGCCCTTGTAGAGCTTCTCGTGGATGAGGGCCATCGCATTCACCCGGTTCTGGCTCTGTTCGAACGCAAGCAAAAGGCGCTCCTCGGTGAAGGTGGCGGCCTGCAGCCGCAGAAGGCTGGCGATCACTTGCAGGTTATTCTTCACACGGTGGTGCATCTCCTTGATCAGCACCTGGATGCGCTCATTGGCCTGCTCCAGTTTCCGCTTTTCCGCTTGCAGCTCGGTGCGCTGCTCATCATCACGCATGCGCGCCGCCTTCAGGTTCTCCCGCATGCGCGACAGCGCCATGCCCAGCACATCCTTGTCACCACGCACGTTCACCGGGGTATCGTAATTCCCCTTGCCGATGGCCTCCGCACTGTTTGCCAGCGAACGTATGTTCTCGATCATGCCATTGAACGAGAGCGCCATCTGGCCGATCTCGTCGGCGGCGGTCACCGGAACCGTGGCACTGATATCACCCGTGGCCAGCGAACGGGCGGCCTGGCCCACCTCGTTCACCGTCTTGCGAACACCGCGCATGATCACGTAGCCCATCACCGTCACCGCTCCCACCACGCCCGCCAGTGCAAGCACCACCAGAAGGAGCCGCCATTCCGCGTTCCGCACGTTCCCGGCGGTGTTGGCGATGATGAGCTCCAGGGAGCGGTCCTCCACCTCCTTGAGCCTGTCCAATGACCGGATGGAGAGGTCCCACCACGACCGCGACACCATGCCTGCATCCATGGTCCCCCGCTCCTTCACGATGCCGATGATGGAGCGCATGAGATTGATGTCGGGCCCTTGGAACCGCTCTTCGAAATGCACCCGTACCTCGGCCGGCGCATCCCGCTCGAAAAGCAGCATGTTGGTCTCATAGCGGGCCACTTGTTCGGCCAGGTCACCCAGCTCATCCGCCGATACAAGGGTATCGCCAAGCCCGATGAGCAGGCGGTCACGCACCGAACTGAGGGCCTCCTTCGCGTTCAGCAGGCGGAGATGGGCATAGATGCGGTCCTTGGTGCCCGGGTCGAGTTCCAGCTTTCCCAGCCGGCCCAGCTCATCGAGCAGCGCCATGTCCATCGTGCCATAGCCCCGCAGCACCTCGTGCGGCAGGATGCGCCCCTCGTTCACCCGGGTGCGCAACACATGCAGCCCGTCGAAGGCACGGTTGGCGTCCATGAACGCATCCTCCGAACGCGCCGGATCCCGCAGGGCCGTGATGCGCTCGTCCGTGGCGTTCCACTGCACGCTCAACTTCATGGGCGTCACCGGGCGCCCGATCACCCGGCCGATGCCCAGCCCACGTTCCTTCTGCAGCTCGTGGATCACATTCCCGTACAGCCCGAACCGCTCGGACTGTTTCTGGATGTAGCCCATCACGTTGCGGCGCTTGATGCTGCCGTCCACCTGTTTGCCGATGAGCAGCACCATGCCCAGCACGGGAATGCCCAGCGTCACCATGAACTTGGTGCGGACCGGAAGATCGGCGAAACGCCACTGCATGGAGCGCCAAAGTACGGCGCACAGGCTTGCGGTTCCAGCGACGTGGCAAGGGCAGCTACCTTTGGACGCCTGTGCGGTGCCACCGCGCAGACCCCGATCGCATGGACCCACATTTCGAAGCGCTCGACGCACGCATCGCCAAAGCCCTTGAAGGGGGCGGCCCTGAACGGAACGCAGCTCAGCACAAGAAGGGCAAGCTCACAGCCCGCGAGCGCATCAACCTCCTGCTTGACGAGGGCAGTTTTGAGGAGATCGGTCAGCAGGTGGTGCACCGCAGCAGCAATTTCGGGCTCGACAAGCAACGGTTCCCTGGCGATGGTGTCGTCACCGGTTACGGGCGCATCGATGGCCGCTTGGTGTATGTGTTCTCTCAGGACTTCACTGTGCTTGGGGGCTCCCTTGCCGAGGCCCATGCGCAGAAGATCTGCCGCATCATGGACCTTGCCATGCAGAACGGTGCGCCTGTGATCGGGCTCAACGACAGCGGCGGCGCCCGCATCCAGGAGGGTGTGGTGAGCCTCGGCGGTTATGCCGACATCTTCTATCGCAACGTCCGTGCCAGCGGTGTCATCCCGCAGATCAGTGCCATCCTCGGCCCCTGTGCTGGTGGCGCTGTGTACAGCCCGGCGCTCACCGATTTCGTGCTCATGGCCGAGGGCACCAGCTACATGTTCGTGACCGGCCCCAACGTGGTGAAGACCGTGACCCACGAGGAGGTGAGCAGCGAGGAGCTCGGCGGAGCCAGCACCCATGCCAGCAGGAGCGGGGTGGCCCATTTCACGGCCCCCAACGAGATCGAGGCCATCCGCCAGTTGCGGCGGCTCATCTCGTTCATCCCCAGCAACTGCGAGGAGGAACCACCCGCACTGCCCTATGTGGCTGGCGATGAGTCGCGCCCGGCGTTGGATACCATCATCCCGGACAACCCCAACCAGCCGTATGACATCCGCGAAGTGCTCAACGCCGTGATAGACCCCGACAGCAGCTTGGAGGTGCATGCGGACTATGCCCGTAACATGGTGGTGGGCTTCGCACGGGTGGCCGGCCGCACCGTGGGCTGCGTGGCCAACCAGCCTGCCACCCTCGCCGGTGTGCTCGACATCGATGCCAGCACCAAGGCCGCACGCTTCGTGCGCTTCTGCGATGCCTTCAACATCCCGCTGCTGGTGTTCGTTGACGTACCCGGGTTCCTGCCCGGAACCGACCAGGAGTGGCGCGGTATCATCAACCACGGTGCCAAGCTGCTCTATGCATTCAGCGAGGCCACCGTGCCGCGGATCACGGTCATCACCCGCAAGGCCTACGGCGGTGCCTACGACGTGATGAACAGCAAGCATATCGGGTGCGACATGAACTATGCATGGCCGAGTGCGGAGATCGCCGTGATGGGCGCCAAGGGGGCTGCGGAGATCATCTTCAAGAACGAGATCGCGAAGGCTGACGACCCCGCCGCCAAATGGCAGGAGAAGGAACAACAGTACAAGGAGCAGTTCGCCAACCCCTACGAGGCTGCGGCGCGCGGATATGTGGATGAGGTCATCCGTCCATCGGATACGCGCCGCAGGATCATCGCAGCACTGGACATGCTGCGCAACAAGGTGGAAAAGCTGCCGCGCAAGAAACACGGCAACATCCCGCTTTGAAGAGGATGGAAGAAATGCGATGATCAGCGCCCCAAACCGCGCTGCACGTACTTGCCCAGGATATCGAACTCGATGTTGACGCGATCCCCTGGCCGCGATCGGTTGAAGGTCGTGTGTGCAAAGGTGTAGGGGATGATGGCCACACTGAAGTGTGCATCGGCAAGGTCCGCCACGGTGAGGCTCACCCCGTTGATGCATACGCTGCCTTTCTGCACCAGCAGCGTGCGTGGCTCGGGCAGTCGGAAGTCGAACCGCCAACTACCGTCCAGTTCCGCCACCCCGATGCACTCGGTGACCGTATCCACGTGGCCCTGCACCATGTGACCGTCCAGGCGATCACCCACGCGCAGGCAACGCTCCAGGTTCACCGTGTGGCCGGGCCGAAGCTCCCCGAGGTTGGTGCGCTGCAACGTTTCATCCACCGCCGTTACACGATAGCTGCCGGGGGCGCCGGGCCATACCTCCACCACCGTGAGGCAGACCCCGTTGTGCGCCACGCTCTGGTCCACGCGCAGTTCTGCGGCCATGGCCGCCTCCACCACCAGGTCTACGTTGCTTCCCTGGCGCGTCACCGAACGCACCGTGCCCATCGCTTCAATGATCCCTGTGAACATCAGTTGCCAGCGGGCAGCACCCCGCCCTCCAATAAGTGTACAACACCGTTGAGCTGCTTCACTTCCATGCCATCCAGGCGGGCAAGCTGGACCGTGCACAGGTAATAGTAGACCCCATCGGCGAGGAACTCATCCGTACCCATGTACGTGCCCCTCCAATCGATGTCCGGGTCCGAACTTGTGAACACCACCTGCCCCCATCGGTTGAAGACCTGTAGGTCGATGCTGCGCACGCCGCGGTAGGGGAACGGACCGAACAGGTCGTTGACATCATCCCCGTTGGGGGTGAACACGTTGGGCAGTTCATACACGGGGCAGTTGTCGCCGCATACCTCGTTGCTTGGAACACTTTCGTTGCCGAGCGTGTCGATGGCCGTGATCCGGTAACAGCCCGCCACCGACGATCCATTGACGTGCGTGAAGAAGGTCGTTCCCGCACCGATCAGCTCCGCGATCACCCCATAGGTGCCGTCAATGCTGTCCTTGTACTGGACCAGGTAGCGGAAGGTGTCATCCGCACAGCTCGCGTTGGGGTTGTTCCAGCTAAGGCTGTTCAGGGGTAGTTCACAATCGTTGTCCAACGCGAGCGTGGGGGCGCAGGGTGGCGTGAGGTCCACCGGAACGGCACATGCCTCCTGGCTCCAGTTCAGCAGCGGTGAAACGATATCCGGATCGCTGTAGGCCCCGCTGCTGCGCACCACATAACAGTAAGTGGTCCCGTTCACCAGCCCGGTATCCACAAAGCTCGTGGTGGTGCTCGTGCCCAATAGCGTGCGCACCCCACCCGTCACGCGATAGACCTCGTACAGCGTGTTCGTCCAGGGGGTGTTGGCGGTCCATTGCACGGTGATCTGCTCGTCATTGGGGTCGGTCGTCAGGAAGATGGAGCTCGCGGGGCCGCTCGAGCCGATCACTTCCACCGTGGGCTGGTCAGCGCGTCCGAGCAGTTCCACGCGATAGACATGTGCGGATGCTTCGGTGTCAAGGCCCTGATCCACGAAGAACGTGTCGGGGTGGTCCAGGAAGGGATGGATACCGCTCGTCCAGATGAGCGTGTTGGCCGCGGAGAAGCCCGTGCCGCGGTACAAGCGGAACCGGTAGGGGCCCGGCCGCTGCACCGTATCCAGGTCGAAGGCGTTGCTCCAACGCACGGTATCCACACCGGCATTCACGTCCGTCACCCCGACGCTCACATGGGTGAGCACGGGTACCTGCCGGTCCAGCAGGGCGCAGAACTCCTCGCTGGCCAGGCTCTCCGCGCCGTCCGCGAATACGGCGATGACCATGTAGCAGTATTGGTTCCCGATGATCAATCCTGCCTGGTCGGTGTAGCTCGTATTGTTCACGCCGGCCACCTCGGCAAGGAACGAGTATCCGGTGTAGGCCGGCACGCCCGTCTCGCAATGGTCCGGATCGTAACCGTAGATACCGCTGCGCCGGTAGATGTGGTAGCCCACCGCATTGGTGCAGGGGCTTGCGGACCAGCTCAGCGCAATGGCATCGCCCACCGGCGTGGCCACAGGGTCATCCGGGGCAGGTGCGACCACCCGGATGGACATCGTGCTGTAGTCCAGCAGGGGCACCGGCAGGTCGTTGTCGATGGCCGAGAACACCACCTGGTAGGGCTGCTGTCGCACGTGCTCACAGACGGTGCTCCACACGAAGGTGCCCGTTCCCGGGTTACCCGGCTGGGGGTCGTCGAACACCGCCGGCGAGGTGCCCAGTGTGAAAGGCTGGCCAAGGGCCCCGATGGTAACGGATTGCCCCGGGTCGGGATCGGTGGCGCTCACCTGCAAACTGAGGAAGGTGCCCGCGAGCACACAGGTGTCCGGAAGGTCCACCAGCTGGGGCGGTCGGTTGGAGCAGGCGATCACGGTGATCTGCATATCGCGCAGCACCGTACCCACCTCCACCCAGTCCCCGTTCACGCGCCGCCACTCCCGCACCACGAAGGCGATGTTGTATTCGCCCTGCTCCCCGGGCGCGTTCCATGTGATGGTGCCCGTGGTGGGGTCGATGCTGTAGTTGGGGCCCGGGTAGGCATATCCGGGGATGGGAAGGCCTCCGGCACCCAGGCAGATGGTCGGTTCGAAGGAAAGGCTGTCACCATCGGGGTCGTAGGCTGCAGGGTTGTGGATCCACGGCTGGTCGATGCAGGCGTTCTGGATCGGTGAATTGAGGAAGCGCGCCGAACAGTTATTGCCGGAAAAGGGGGAGATCACAAGGGTGCTCACCAGCGCGAACGCCTGTGCGATGGAGTTGGGCACGTTCAGCACACCGCCATTCCGGTTGGGGTCCTCCATGCGCAACACGAACACGCCCGGACCGGCGTAGGTGTGGATGGCCGTGTAGCGGTTCTGCCGCAGGTCCCGCGATGCGTCGTCGATCACCTGGTTGCGTGGAATGGTATCCAGCGGGGAACCATCGCCCCAATCCAGCACCAGCTCCGGCCGGTCCGCAGGTGCGCTGAGCTTGGTGTAGGTGAGGATGGTGGCCTCGTAGCGCAGGTCCAGCGGGTCCTCCGTGAGCTTGCATACCACGATCTCCCCGGCACGGTTGTGTGTCGCCCATGCGGACAACGACACCAACAGCGCGAGGACCGGGGCCAGCAGGTATGGGAGTGTTCGGCGCACCAAGTGGAACAAAGTTCGGTGATCCCGGACCTCCACCGACGGGCCTTGCGGGAAATCGACCCCGGCGTGATCGGTGAGCGCCACGGTGACACCGGTCGCAGCCCAGTATCTTCGTCGCCCCGCCCATGATCGACCTCCTCAAGTCCACGCGCAGTTCCGCCACCCGCGATACCCTCGCGGTGGTGGGCGACATCGGTCAGCTCAAGCAGCTCGACCTCACCCGCAACGATCGTCAGTACCTCGCCGAGCAGCTCAAGAGCGATCCCGCCCTGGCGGTCTGCGACATCAGTGGCCGCTTGGTGATGGTGCACCTGATCAACGGTAACGGAGCCCACCAGCAGTTGGAGCGCGCCCGCCGCGCCGGGGATGCCATGGTGGCGCGGCTGCTGGCAGCAAAGCGCCGCGAGGCGCAGGTGACCAGCCTCGGCAACAATGCGGGTGTGACCCTGGCACTGGTGGAGGGGGCCGCATTGGGCTGTTACAGCTTCCGCAAGTACAAGACCGATGACAAGGGTGCCCCTTACCTGCAGAAGCTCAGCGTGCTGGCGCCCGAGGTGAGCGCGGATGCCCTCGATGAACTGGCGGACCTGTGCCATGCCACATGGACCGCGCGCGACCTGGTGAATGAGCCGGTCAGCTTCCTCAACGCGGTGCAGTTGGGGGCTGAGCTGCGCACCATCGCCAAAAGCTCCGGGTTCAAGGTGGAGGTGATGGAGCGCAGCCGCATCGAGGCCCTGGGGTTGCGTGGCCTGCTTGCGGTGAACAAGGGCAGCGTGGACCCCCCCACCTTCAGCGTGATGGAATGGAAGCCCAGGGATGCCGTGAACAAGCGTCCAGTGGTGCTGGTGGGGAAGGGGGTGGTATACGATACCGGAGGCCTCAGCCTGAAGCCCACCCCCAACAGCATGGACCAGATGAAGTGCGACATGGCGGGAGCCGCCGCCGTGGCGTGTGCCATGGCGGTCATCGCCCGACGCCAGCTGCCCGTGCACGTGGTGGCCATCGTCCCTGCCACCGATAACCGTCCCGGCGGAAACGCCTACGCTCCCGGTGATGTGGTGCGCATGCACGGCGGCATCACGGTGGAGGTGATGAACACCGATGCCGAGGGCCGCATGATCCTGGCCGACGCCCTCAGTTATGCCGAACGATTCAAGCCGGAGCTCGTCATCACCATCGCAACCCTCACGGGTGCGGCCATGCGCGCCATCGGCACCTATGGCAGTGCGGTCATGGGCACGGCTTCTGATACGGAGTTCGAGGCCCTGCAGGAGGCCGGCGAACAGGTCTACGAGCGCCTTGCACGGCTGCCCTTCTGGGACGAGTACGATGATGAGATCAAGAGCGAGGTGGCGGACATCAAGAACCTCGGCAGCGACCTGGCCGGCGCACAGACCGCCGGAAAGTTCCTGGCGCGCTTCACCAAGCAGCCCTTCATCCATGTGGACATCGCCGGGCCGGCCTTCCTGTCGCGCAAGGACAGCTATCGGAGCAAGGGCGGCACCGGTGTCGGCGTCCGGCTTCTCTATGCGTTCATCAAGCACCGGTCAATGACGTGATCACCGTCCCAGATCCACCGATGCACCTGCACTGCCGCGATCGCGGCCTTTCCGCGAAATGACCCAGCAAACCGAACAAGCACCACTGCGCGTAGGGATCTCCTGCGGCGATCTTCATGGCATCGGCATCGAAGTGGTGCTCAAGTGCTTCGAGGACACACGCATGCTCACGGACATCACCCCCATCCTGTACGCCTCTGCGCAGGTGGTGAGCCATCATCGCAAGTTGTTGAAGTTGGACGAGGTCCAATTCCAGCGGGTTGACGATGCCCGCGACGCGGTGCCTCGCAAGTTCAATGTGGTGAACGTGTGGCAGGAGGAACTGGAACTTGAATTGGGCAAGCCCTCCGGTCCGCTGGCCGCGTATGCCGTGAAGAGCCTGGAGGCCGCCGTACAGGACCTCGCAAGCGGCAAAGTGGACGTGCTGGTAACGGCCCCCATCGACAAGCACGCCATGCAGCAGGCCGGGTTCGCGTTCCCCGGCCACACCGAGTACCTTCAGCATATCGCCGGCGTGGAAGGCGGGGTGCTCATGCTGCTCATGGGCGAAGGGCTTCGCGTGGGCACGGTCACCGGGCACATCCCCCTGAAGGAAGTGGCCCAGGCCATCACCATGGATGCCATCCTCACCAAGGCGCGCCTGCTGCACCAGAGCCTGTTGCGCGATTGCGGGGTGGCCACCCCACGCATCGCCATCCTGGGCCTCAACCCGCACGCCGGCGACGGGGGAGCGCTGGGCAGCGAGGACAAGGAGCGGATCCTTCCGGCGGTGCGGCGATTGCAGGAGGAGGGCATCCATGCCATGGGTCCTTATCCGGCCGACGGCTTCTTCGGCAACGGCAGTTACAAGCACTTCGATGGCGTGCTGGCCATGTACCATGACCAGGGCCTGGCGCCCTTCAAGGCGCTGAGCTTCGGGCACGGCGTGAATTTCACCGCTGGCCTGCCCGTGGTACGCACCAGTCCGGACCATGGCACGGGGCTGGATATCGCCGGCAAGGGGGTGGCCGATGAGGGGAGCTTCCGGGCCGCGGTGTGGGCTGCGGCCGATATCCAACGGCAGCGCGAGCATTACAAGGTGCTGGTGGCCGATCCCCTGCAGCCCCAGAAGCGGGACAAGGAGCGGGCCGGCAACTGACCGCGGCGCCTTCCCCCACGCCCAAGCATTGGCCCAACGGCTACGGGGATCGATGAAACCCCTACATTTGCGGTCCGCTCGTTGAGAACGGACCCGTTGTGGAAGCCCTTGCAGAACATACCATCGCCTTTTCCGGGCTGAAGGATGGCTCGCATTCCTTCGAGTTCCCGCTCGGTGCCGCCTTCTTCACGGCTGCGGGAGAGGAGGAGATCGAGGGGGGGGAGGTGTGCATGCATGTGCGCCTTGACAAGAGCGCCACGTTATTGGTGGTGGATATGCATGCCGAAGGGGCTGTGGATGTGCGCTGCGACCGGTGCAACACCCCCATGCGCCAGCCGGTGGACGGAGACCAACGCCAAATCTTCCGGCTCACCGGAGGGGACGATTATGAGGATGAGGAACTAGTGACCCTTGACCCCGCCGCCCACAGTGTGAGCCTCAGCCACTATTTCTACGAATGCATCCGGCTGGCCCTGCCCATCCGCCATGTACACCCCGATGGTCTGTGCGACCCCGAGGTGGAGCGTGCGTTGCAGGCATTGAGCCCGGAACACGAACCCACGCCCGACCCCCGTTGGGCCGTATTGAAGGACCTTCAGAACAAGGAGCGCAACTCCTAAGCACGCAGTACCATGCCAAACCCGAAGCGCCGATTTTCCAAGACCCGCACCGCCAGCCGCCGCAGCACCAAGAAGGCCGGCGTACCCACGATCACCGTGGATGCCGTGACGGGAACCACCCACCTGCGCCACCGTGCATATAAGGTCGGTGACGACCTGTACTACAACGGCCGCCTGCTGGTCTCCACCAACGCCGAGTAAGCGTAGCCACCCCTTGGCCGACCGGATCCACGCATGAGGATCGGACTGGACATCATGGGTAGCGACCACGGCCCGGCCGTGCCCGTCAGGGGCGCGGTGCTGGCTGCGCGCGAATTACCCCCTGAGGTGCGCCTGGTGCTCATCGGCGATGCGGCGGCCATAACGGCCGGCCTGCAGGCCGAAGGGGCGGATAGCGCAGGCTTTGATATCGTGCCCAGCGCGGACGATATCACCATGCACGACAACCCCACCAAAGCATTTCAGGCCAAGCCCAAGAGCAGCATCAGCATCGGGTTCCACCTGCTGAAGGAAGGTCGTATCGATGCCTTCGCCAGCACGGGCAATACCGGTGCCATGCTGGTGGGGGGCATCTTCATCCTGAAGCCCATCCCCGGAGTGCTGCGCCCATGCATCCCCACCTTGGTGCCCAAGGAGAAAGGCGGCCTGGGCGTGCTGCTTGATGTGGGTGCCAATGCCGACTGCAAGGCTGACGTGCTCGCCCAGTTCGGGTTGCTCGGCTCGCTGCTTGCCCAGCACGTGTACCACCACCCCGCTCCCAAGGTGGGCCTGCTCAACATCGGTGAAGAGGAGAAGAAAGGCGACCTGCTCCGCCAGGCCACCCATGAGCTCATGCGCGAACAGGAGCAGTATCACTTCGTGGGCAATATCGAAGGGCGTGACCTCTTCAATGACAAGGCCGATGTGATGGTCTGCGACGGCTTCACGGGCAATGTGGTCCTGAAGGTCATAGAAGGCTTCCACGACCTGCTGGAGGACCACGGGGTGAAGGACCCTTTCCTCAAGCGCTTCAATTATGAGAACTATGGCGGGTTGCCGGTGCTGGGTGTCAACGGCAACGTCATCATCGGCCACGGCATCAGCAACGAGGTGGCCATCAGGAGCATGGTGCTGGCCGCCCGTGAAGTGGTCCTCAGCAAGCTCAACGAGCGCATCCGCGAAGCCCTGGTCTGACGCGCTTGCGGTCCGCACGCGGGAGACCGATACCTTGGCGCCCCGTCAGGCACCCCACTGAAGGGGGCCCTGCGAACCCATAGCGATCAGCCATGAAGATGCGTGCTGCGATCACTGCCGTGAACGGCTACCTGCCGGAATTCCGCCTCACCAACCAGGTGCTGGAGACCATGGTGGAGACCACCGACGCCTGGATCACCGAGCGCACCGGCATCCATGAGCGCCGCATCCTTACCGGCAAGGACAAGGGTCTCAGCACCATGGCCATCGAGGCGGTGAACGGCTTGTTGAAGAAGCGCGGCATCGGGCCCGAGGAGATCGACCTCATGATCGTCTGCACCGTCACACCCGACCGCGTGTTCCCGGCTACGGCGAACATCGTCTGCGATGCCATCGGCGCGAAGAACGCCTGGGGCTTCGACCTGGGTGCGGCATGCAGCGGCTTCCTCTATGGCATCACCACGGCAAGCCAGTTCATCGAGAGCGGCAAGCACAAGAAGGTGGTGGTGGTGGGTGGCGATAAGATGAGCAGCATCATCGACTACGAGGACCGCACCACCTGCATCATCTTCGGAGATGGGTGCGGTGCCGTGCTGTTGGAGCCCAACGAGGAAGGCTTCGGGGTGATGGACAGCATCCTGCGTAGTGATGGAAGCGGCTGCCAGTACCTGCACCAGAAGGCCGGTGGCAGCTGGCGGCCGTCCACCGAGCGGACCGTTGAACGACGGGAACACTTCGTCTACCAGGAAGGCAAGGCCGTGTTCAAGTTCGCCGTTACCAACATGGCCGACGTGAGCGCCGAGATCATGGAGCGGAACGGGCTTACGGCCGACGATGTGAGCTGGCTGGTGCCTCACCAGGCCAACAAGCGCATCATCGACGCCACGGCCAACCGCATGGGGCTCGATGACAGCAAGGTCATGGTGAACATCCAGAAGTTCGGCAACACCACCAGCGGAACACTGCCCCTCTGCCTATGGGAGTGGGAGAACCGCCTGAAAAAAGGTGACAACCTGATCCTCAGTGCGTTCGGGGGGGGCTTCACCTGGGGTGCCGTCTGGGTGAAGTGGGCGTATGGGGGGTAAGGGACCCACGCCCTCCCAGATGTCCGTGATGCTCCACCTGACTATCTTGGCCCCCCGTTCCGGCGAAAGCCGGGTACCATCAAGCGACATCTCATGAACCTTTCCCAGATCCAGGACCTGATCAAGTTCGTTGCCAAGAGCGGCGTAAGCGAAGTGGAGATCGAGCAGAAGGACTTCAAGATCACCATCAAGACACCCGCTGGCAAGAAAGAGGCGCCGGTGCAGGTGATCGCACAGCCCATGGCCCTGCCGGCCGCGGCTCCCGCCCCGGTGGCAGCAGCCCCTGCACCGCCTCCTGTCACCCCTGCCCCTGCAGCCCCCGCTCCAGCTGCCGAAAGCAGGTACATCACCATCAAGGCCCCGATGATCGGCACCTTCTACCGCGCCAGCGGACCGGGCAAGCCCGTGTTCGTGAACGTGGGTGATGAGGTGAAGCCCGGCAAACCGATCTGCATCATCGAGGCCATGAAGCTCTTCAACGAGATCGAAAGCGAGGTGAGCGGCAAGATCGTGAAGGTGCTGGTCGACGACGCCAAGCCGGTGGAGTACGACCAGCCCTTGTTCCTGGTCGATCCGTCCTAGCGTGCAATCACCACAGCAGCACAGAGAGCACAGAGGAATGCTTGACAGGCACGCAAGCGATCTCCTCGGCCCGAATGTCCTAGTGGTGTTGTCCTTCTTCTCTGTGTCCTCCGTGCCTCTGTGGTGAACCAGATCGGAAGCCTCCCATGTTCAAGAAGATCCTCATCGCCAACCGTGGCGAGATCGCCCTGCGCGTGATCCGGGCCTGCCGTGAGATGGGCATCAAGACGGTGGCGGTGTACAGCACTGCCGACCGCGAGAGCCTCCATGTGCGCTTCGCTGATGAGGCCGTGTGCATCGGCCCGCCGGTGAGCAAGGAGAGCTACCTCAACATGCCGCGCATCATCGCGGCCGCCGAGATCACCAATGCCGACGCCATCCATCCGGGCTATGGCTTCCTCAGCGAGAACGCCAAGTTCAGCAAGCTCTGCCAGCAGCACGGCATCAAGTTCATCGGCGCCACACCCGAGCAGATCGCCACCGCCGAGCAGAAGATGGCCGGCATCAAAGGCCTGCTCGACCGGGGAGAAATGGATTTCCGGGCCGCAGCCATCCGCTACTCCGACGACCGCAATGCCCTCGAGGGCGGCGACCTCGGTTGGCGCGAAGCCAACAGCATCCCGCCGCGCTTCGCCGAGATGCTCGATGGCCTGCAGCCAGGCCAGTACACCGAACCCGTGCGCGGCCCCTCGGGACTACAGATGGTG
>CAZLGY010000006.1:23046-41815 GCA_964559165.1 uncultured Chryseobacterium sp. | reverse complement strand
GAGCTGAAGGACCAGCACTTCAAGGACCTATTCGCCGACGCGCAAGAGGGAAGTCATGCACTCGCCCGTGGATCACGCCGCGATCAGAGCGACGACTGCATCATCGAGACCGACCTCACCATGCTGATCCCCAACAGCTACGTGAGCGAGACGGCCGAACGCCTCGCGCTCTACCGCAGGCTGGACGACATCAAGGACGAGGAGGAACTGCAGAAGTTCACGGCGGAGGTCACCGACCGCTTCGGCCCGATCCCGCCGCAGGTGAACGAGCTGCTCGAAGGCATCCGCCTGCGCTGGTTGGGCCAACGCATGGGCCTGGAGAAGATGGTACTGAAGAAGGGTACGCTCATCGGCACCTTCATCGCGGACCAGAAGCATGGCTTCTTCGAGAGCGAGACGTTCCTCGCTGTTTTGCGCGCGGTGCAGGCCCAGCCGCGCAAGTTCAAGGTGTATGAGAAGGCTGGGACGCTAAGGATCAGCGTGCAGGATGTGAAGAACGTGCATGCGGCGAAGGAGGCATTGGAAAACACGGTCCTATTGCCATGATCGATAAACCAGGCATCAACACAGCCCCGATCGATCCCGGCTGGCGCTTCGACAACAGCTATGCGCGCCTTCCGGAAGGCCTGTTCAGTCGCGTGGGGCCCACGCCGGTGAAGGAACCACAGCTGGTGCTCTTCAACACCGAACTTGCGCAACAACTGGGCCTGCGCTCTGACGGAATCGACCCAGCAGCCATCGCACCGATCCTCGCAGGCAATGAACTACCTGCCGGCGCCGAACCCATCGCACAAGCATACGCTGGTCATCAATTCGGGCACTTCACCATGCTGGGCGATGGCCGCGCCGTACTGGTCGGCGAACAGATCACCCCTTCTGGCGAACGCTTCGACATCCAACTGAAAGGCTCGGGCACCACGCCCTATTCCCGCCGGGGTGATGGCCGTGCCACGCTCCGCGCCATGCTCCGCGAGTACCTGATGAGCGAGGCCATGTATCACCTCGGCATTCCGACGAGCCGCAGCCTGGCCGTGGTGCGCACTGGTCAGACCGTGGTGCGCGAGGGGCACAACGATGGGGCCGTGCTCACCCGCGTCGCTGCCAGCCATATCCGTGTGGGAACCTTCGAGTATGTGCGTCACTTCCGCAGTGTGGACGAGCTACGCGCACTGATGCAATACAGCATCGCACGCCACCATCCCGAAGCCGCGGATGCGGAGAACCCCGCCCTGGAACTGTTACGGAGCATGATGCGCGGCCAGATCGCGCTGATCGTGCATTGGATGCGCGTGGGCTTCATCCACGGCGTGATGAACACCGACAACATGGGATTGGCCTGCGAGACCTTCGACTACGGCCCCTGCGCGTTCATGAACGCCTATGACCCGGCCACCGTGTTCAGCTCCATCGACACCCATGGGCGCTACGCCTTCGGCAACCAACCAGCCATCGCGCATTGGAACCTCTCGGCGCTGGCCGGCACCCTGCTGCCCCTGATCCATGCCAACGAGGACGAAGCCGTTGCATTGGCCCAAGCGGTGCTGGACGAGTTCCCTGCATGGTTCCGCGCGGCGCACTTGCGAATGGCCTGCGCCAAACTGGGCATCGATGCACCACGGACCGGAGATGCAGCACTTGTTCAGGAGGTCTATGACTGGATGCAGGCCACCCATGCGGACCACACGAACACGTTCGCGGCGCTGATGGAGGGCGACGCACCAGCACATTCTCCGTTCACTGATGAGCGCTTCCTTGCCTGGCATGTGCGTTGGCGCCAGCGCGTTGGTGATGATCCCGCTGCCATGGCCAGGGCTCGCACGCTGATGCGCCGAACGAACCCGGTGGTGATCCCTCGCAACCACGTGGTGGAGCAGGTGCTCGATGCGGCCACCCACCAGCGCGACCTTGGGCCGTTCCAGAACATGCTCGCGGTGCTTCATCAGCCGTACACCACTGCAACGATACCCGAGATCTACCGGATGCCGCCGCTGGACGGGGACAGCGAATACCGGACGTTCTGCGGGACCTGATGCCAGAAGCGAACTACGTCATCTAATGTCGTAGTTCGCTTCTGGTCGCTACGCTCAAGGCGATCATCGCCAACCACCGCCGAGCGCCTGATACATGGCCACCTGCGCACCCAGCTGCTGTCGTCGCAGTTCCACCAGTTCAACCTTCGATCCGAGCGCATCCCGCTGGGTCATCAGCACTTCCATGTAGTCAGCACGTGCGGAACGGAAGAGGTTGTTGGAGATGGTGATGGAACTGGACAGCGCGTCCACCTGCTGTTGGCGAAGACCGTAGCTCTTGGCGAGGTTGTCGATACCGGAGAGCTGGTTCACGACCTCCACGTAGGCATTGAGCAACGTGCGCTCGTACTCGTAGACGGCCTGCTGTTGCCGCGCGTTGGCACTCGCATAGGCGGCCTTGATGGCGTTCCGGTTGATGAGCGGCGCCACCAGATCACCGGCAGCATTGTAGATGAGCGAAGCCGGTGTCTCCATGAAGTAGGCACCGTTGAACGCGTTCAGCCCGGCGCCGGCCGTGATACGAAGCGCCGGATAGAAGCTGGCCCGCGCCGCCTTCACATCCAAGCGCGCCGCCTCCAGCTCCAACTCTGCGCGGCGCACATCCGGACGCAGGCTCAGCAGACGTGCAGGAAGGCCTGTCCGCAGCGCATCCGGAAAGCCGGCGTTGAACAAGATTGTATCGCGCCGCACCGGTTGCGGATAGCGCCCGACCAGGAAGTTGATGCGGTTCTCGGTCTCCACGATGCGTTGCTGTACCTCGAAGAGCAGGCTGCGGTTCTGCAACACTTCCGCCTCGAAGCGGCGTACAGCAAGTTCGGTGACCTTCGCCGCCTGCTTCTCCATGCGAACGATGTCCAATGCGTCCTGCTGAACGGCGATGTTGTTGCGCAGGATCTCCAGCTGTTGGTCCAAGGCCAGCAGCTCGAAATAGCTGTTTGCGAGCTCGGCCACCAACTGCGTTACCATGAAGTGACGGCCCTCCACCGTGGCGAGGTAGCGCATCACTGCAGCCTTGCGCCCGTTCCGCAAGCGCCGCCACACGTCCAACTCCCACGAGGCACGCGCCCCCAGAAGCAGATCGGGGAGCGGTTCCGGAAAGGCTTGCTCCTCCGCAATAGGCAGGTTATGCTCCACGGCGCCATTGCGTGTATGTTCGCCCACCTTCTCCACTCCAGCCGCTGCGGCGATATCCACGAACGGCAGATACTCACCCTTGCGTGCTCGTGTTTCCGCGCGGCTCACCTCGATCTCCTGCAAGAGGATGTTCAACTCCTGGTTGTTGGCCAACGCACTGTCGATGAGGGCACGCAGGTAGGGATCAGTGTAGAACTGCTGCCACGGAGCGCCGCCGCTACTGCTATCCGCTGAGGCCATTGGATACTGTTGCGGAAGGGACGTACGAGGGCCTTGTACGCGGAGGTTCGGCACACAGGCGGTGAACAATGCAGCGAGCATGAACAACACGCCGAGGCTGCGCATAACGGTGCTTGGGTCGCGATGGATGTAACGCTCAGTGGTCATTGTTCTTGCGCTTAAGCAGGTCTTTGATGCGGGCGTTGAGCGATCGGATGGTCTCCTTGCTGCTGTTCTGTTCTTCGGCCTGACGGACCATCTCCTCGGATATCGGTTCATCACGCTCGTCCTTGATGAGCTTGCGTCCTTTGATGAGGTTGGCGAACACATAGTACAGGCCGGGAATGACGAGCACGCCGATCAACGTTCCCACCAGCATGCCACCCATGGCCGAGGATCCGATGGTCCGGTTGCCGATGGCTCCCGCGCCGGAGCTGATCACCAATGGTATGAGGCCCGCAATGAACGCGAAGGAGGTCATGAGTATGGGTCGGAACCGGGCGCGTGCACCTTCGATGGCAGCCTCACGCACCGTGGCTCCCATCCGCTGGCGCTGTACGGCGAACTCAACGATGAGCACAGCGTTCTTACCGAGCAGACCAATGAGCATGATGAGGCCGATCTGGGCGTAGACATCGTTCGCCAGACCCATCATCTTCAGCAACAGGAAGGATCCGAACACACCGACAGGCAGCGAGAGGATCACCACTAGTGGCAGCACGAAGCTCTCGTACTGTGCTGCCAGTACCAAGTACACGAAGATGAGCACCACGATGAAGATGGCGATGGCCTCGTTGCCACGCCGCGCTTCGTCATAGCTCAATCCTTCCCAGGCGATGTCGTAGCCGCGGGGCAGGTGCTCCTGTGCCACCTCCTGGATCGCCTTGATGGCATCGCCGCTCGTGTACCCTTCCGCAGGCAGCCCGCGGATGGCGGAAGAGTTGTACATGTTATAGCGCGTGATCTCGTTCGGTCCCAGCCGCTTCTCGAAGCGCATGAACGAGGAATAGGGCACCATCTCGCCTTCCTCGTTCTTCACGAAGAGGTTCTCCAGATCGGACGGATAGCGGCGGTATTCCGGACCCGCTTGTGTGTAGACCTTGAAGAAGCGACCGAAGCGGATGAAGCCTTGTTCGTAGGTACTGCCAATGAGGATGTTCAGGTTCTCCATGGCCTTGCCGATGGATACGCCCTTCTGCATGGCCACCTGGTTGTCGATGAGCAGCTCGTACTGCGGATAATTCGCCGCATAGAACGTGAACAGGCCCGTCAGCTCCTTGCGTTCCGCCAAGGCCGCCATGAATTCATTGTTGACGCGATCGAACTCGTGGTAGTCCGTTCCGTTGGTCTTGTCGAGCATGCGCAACGAGAAGCCACCGGAGGAGCCAAAGCCGGGAACCGCAGGTGGTTCGAAGTATTCGATGATCGCGCCGAGGTCCTTGGTAAGCTCCTCGAGCTCCTCCATCACCTCGTTCACATCCTTGTGCCGCTCGCTCCATGGCGTGAGGTCGATGAGGCACGTTCCAGCGTTGGAGCCGCGTCCTTCCGTCATGATCTCATACCCCGCCAGCGACGACACGGAAGCGATCTCGGGGATCTCCGCACAGATCTGTTGCAGCTGGCGCGCCACATCGTTCGTGGCCTCCAACGTGCTTCCCGGCGGGGTCTGGATGATGGCATAGATGGTGCCTTGGTCCTCACTCGGTATGAAGCCTGCAGGCAGCAAGCGATCGGTGACGATGATGCCCACGATGAACGCGCCCAACGATCCGAAGGTGACCAGGCGCCGCGCCACGGTACGCTCAAGGATCGCCACGTAACGACCGGTGATACGCTCGAAGCCCCGGTTGAACGCGTCAATGGCCCGGTCCATCCAGGAACGCTTGTGATGCCCGCTTCCGTGCGGCCTGAGGATCATGGCACAGAGCACCGGCGTGAGCGTGAGCGCCACCACTGCCGAGAGGATGATGGACCCCGCCATGGTGATGGAGAACTGCCGGTAGAAGACACCCACCGGGCCGGTCATGAAGGCAATGGGGATGAACACCGACACCATGACCAGTGTGATGGCGATGATGGCCCCACCGATCTCACCCATCACTTCCTTCACCGCGTTGTAGGGGGTGAGGTGCGGCTTGTCATGCATCTTCGCATGCACCGCCTCCACGACCACGATGGCGTCGTCCACCACGATGCCGATGGCCAGCACCAGCGCGAACAAGGTGATCAGGTTGATCGACAGGCCGAACAGCTGCATGATGAAGAACGCACCGATGAGCGACACCGGAACGGCAATGATCGGGATCAGGGTGGAACGCCAGTCACCGAGGAAGATGAACACCACCAAGGCCACCAGGATGAACGCGTCCCTTAACGTGTGCAACACTTGTTCGATCGAGGCGTCCAGGAAGGTGCTCACGTCATAGCTCACCTTGTAGTCCACACCCGGTGGCATGAACTCCGCCTGCTCCTTCAGCGTGGCCTTCACCTGCTCGATCACTTCGCTGGCGTTGCTCCCCAGGGTCTGCTTGAGCACGATGGATGCGGAAGGCTTGCCGTCCAGGTTGGAGTAGATGTCGAAGAACTCACTACCGAGTTCAACCTCCGCGATATCGCGCAACTTGATCAGTTCGCCCTCCTCATTGGCGCGGACGATGATGTTCTTATACTGCTCCGGTTCGTTGAACTGACCTTGGTACACAAGCACATACTCCAAGGATTGCGCACTGATGCCCGAGCTCTGTCCCAAACGACCCGGTCGCGCAATGACGCTCTGTTCCTCCATCGCCTTCATCACTTCCTCCGCACTGATGGAGTATGCGCGCATGCGATCGGGCTTCAACCACACGCGCATGGCGTACTTGCGGCTGCCGAGGATCTGCGCTTGGGCAACACCGGGGATGCGCTGGATCTCCGGTATCAGCTGGGTGAAGGCATAGTTGTAGAGAAAGAGCTCGTCAGCGTCCTCACCGTTGCCGTAGAGGTTCACGTACATGAGCATGCTGGGCTGTACGGGCGTGATGATCACCCCTTCGCGCTGCACCAGCAAGGGCAGGTTGGGCATCACCTGGTCCACGCGCGTCTTCACCCGCACCACCGCCTCGTCCGGATCGGTGCCCGGCTCGAAGATCACGCGGATGGTCCCTTCGCCCGCACTGGTGGCATCACTGGCGATGTAGCGCATACCCTGCACACCGTTGATGGCCGTCTCCAACTGGATGATGGTTGAACGGGTGAGCACATCAGCGCTCGAGCCAGGATAGGCGATGAAGATGTTGACCGTGGTGGGCGCGATCTCGGGGAACTGCGCCGTGGGTAACTGTTCGATGGAGAGACCGCCAACGAAGACGATCAGCACCGAGATGACAATGGCCAGTACAGGCCGGTGGATGAACTTCCTGAACATGGGGCTATAGGTGTTGGGGCGATCACTCGGCGTACAGGTCCAGGTGGTGCACCACGGAATCGGGTGCCAGCACGGTGTACTCCACGCGCATGCCCTCCTTCACCTTCCGCAAGCCTTCCAGCAGGAAGCGATCGCCTTCCTTCAGTCCTGCATTCACCACGAACAGGTGCTGCAGTTCCGCCCCCAGCTCAACCCGTGTGCTGTGCAGCACATCCTCCTTGTCGATCATATAGACATAGCGGTGATCAAGCACCTCGAACGTGGCCTTCTGCGGTATGAGCAGCACATTCCGCAGCCGTGAACGCATGAGGATATTACCGGTCTGGCCATGCCGCAACAGCGCGTCCGGATTGGGGAAGGTGGCGCGGAACGCGATGTTGCCTGTACGGTTATCGAAGTCCGACTCGATCGCCGTGATGGTGCCCTCCTGGGCGAACTGCTCACCGTTCGCGAGCTTCAGCACCACTTTGGTGCCCTCACCCGCTTTGGCGGTATGCTTGTAAGCCAGGTATTCAGCTTCAGGCACATTGAAGTAGACCCACATGGAGCTGTTATCGGACAGCTCGGTCACAAGTTCACCTTCGTCCAAGAGACTACCCTTCCTTACATGGAAACGACCCACAATACCAGTGAACGGAGCACGTATATCGGTGAACCCGAGGTGGGCCTGCGCCATTACCAGCTCTGCCTTGGCCTTGTCATACCGGGCCTTGGCCATCGCCAGTTCGGAGCGCGAGACCACGTTGCTATCGGCCAGTGCTTTGGTGTTCTCGTATTCAATGGCGGCCAGATCCGCCTCTGCCTGCGCCCGCTGTACTTCCGCCTGGTAGAGGACCGGTCGAATGCGGAACATCAGCTGCCCTTCGCGCACCAGCTCTCCCTCGTCCACAAGGACATCCTGTAGGTAGCCCTTCTCCAGCGCCCGCACCTCGATGTGCTGGATGGAGTGGACCTGACAGACATAGTCGCGCAGCACGGTGGTATCGGTGCGCCATGGAGAAGTGGCCGGGTAGCGGCCTTGGGCGTGGCCTTCGCCGCCCTCGTGCCCTTTGTGGGCTTCGGCATGCTTGCTGCCACAGGACGGAAGGTACAGGAGGGAGAGCGCCACCAAGGGCAGCACAACAAACGTGCGGAACGGGTACACAGTGACCATACGAGCGGATCTGACAAGGTTGATAAGGAAGGACCAGGGCGGTGCAAGAGCACCATTGGGGCGTACCTTCAGCGGGCGCACCGAACGCCATGACCGGCACGGAGACCTACATCACGGCGTGGGATCATTACACGGGATCCCGCATCAGCCTATTGGCCGAACCACGAATGGATCAGGGCGCGGCAGGATACAACCCGGCCACCGGCAGCAACGACCGGTGGATGCGCATAGGATGCGACAGCGTGTGTCGTTGTAGCGCATGGTCAGCATATGCACTCGGCGCTTCGAAGGGATCCAGCGTCGGTCCCGTAGGGGTGAGCGGCTCCACGCCGGTCTCGATGACCTCCACCGTGCCTTCGGTCAGTTCCATCAGCACACCGACCGATCCCTGCTCAGCCTTGATAGGCATACAGCACTGGATCCCAAGCACAAGCAGGAGACACAGGAACAAGGATCTAAGGTGCGGGCGTTCCACAGCGGGTACCAGAACGGCAACAAACGTAGAAGGTTGCAGTGGATCGGCGTACAGTCCAATAGAATTTTAACAGAGGGATCGTCCCTTGTACCGCTCTTGGTCCATGGCCGTATACACTGCGATGATGACCGCCAAAGCCCGTGCCGTTACCGATTTTCGAGCCTCAGTCCCGAACTGACCGAACAGTCCAAGCCCCTTGGCGATGGGTGAACCGCAGCAACTGGAACCGAGGAAGATCGCGGCGCTCGACAGTGTTCAAAGTGCCGGCAGTGAGCTGTTGCGAATGCACACGGCGACCATCCAGGTCGAAGATCTCCATTTCCACATCGCGTAGATCAACCGCTCGCAGATCGATGAGCATTCGTCCGTTCTCGTGGATGATGGGGACGACCGGTACGGACAGCTCATCCACGCCCGTAGCAGCGACCAACGGCAGGCTCACTGGCACCGGGGCATAATAGGGCGAAGCCGTGGTGACACGCACCCGGTATCCCGGTCCCGGCAGGGTGCTCGCCGGAACGGTACAAGGGATGACACCTTCAGCGGTACTTGACAAAAGTGATCCTAGTATCAGCGGTTGGGCAAATGACCCTTGGGCATCCGAGAGCTCCACCCTGAACAGGAGCGGTGCGGTCGGCGCGCCGCCGGTAACATACCCGACGACCAGGTCCGTTGCCTGGTCCGGCTCCACCTCTACCTCTGGCACAGAAGGAGAACAATTGATGTTGTAGATCAGGGCCAGGTCATCGAACCAGGCCCGTGAGCCCACCACACTGCCAGCGCTATCGCCGGAGGTGAGGATCAAGAGGATCCATTCCGGGGTGCGGTCATCCTGGTATTGGAACGGTGTGGAGAAGCGTGTCCACGTTCCCACGCTTGCGTAGGGCGCCTTCCACGTTGCACCCGCAACGTAATTGGCCTGCGTACCGAACGCAGGCAACCGTCCCTCATCCACATGGAGCAAAGCTCCCACGTTCGCACGGTCGCCAGCCTCCGGCGATGCCTTGTACCATCCCACCAGACTGTCAGGACGGCTTGTATGCGATGTTCGCCACTGCTCATTCCCCTGATCGGTGAACATGTAGCTATTGGCCACATCCAGCTCCGCGTGCACCCTTCCGTTCGTGAGAAGACCGTTCGCAGGCCCGATCGCGGAATTGACCGTTCGCAATTCCACCGAATAAGATCCGCTGTGCGCATCGGAACTCCGCCAGCATAATTGGGGCACCAACGCGTTCAGGAAGGCGCCGCCATCCGATGTCTTCAGGGAACTCCATTCTGAAGGCTCCTGGGTGGCCGAACCCGTATTCGTCCAACTCTCGAACCCGGGACCATCGAGTTGCTCCTGCGCGGTGCCGGACATCGCAGCCAACATGCCAGCCATCGTCACGAGTACCACAAGATGTTCTTTCATGCCATCAAAGGAACACATCTCAACGTTGCCTGTTCGTCGATGGCCGCAGGCTCGTCATGCCCAAGCTGCGCCACCGTAGTTTAGCGGCATGCCTTCACGCACCGATAAGCTCATCGACCTGCGGTTCCTTTCCGGTCCGCGCTCCCGCTGGATGGAGTTCATCAGCGTGGTCCATATCGCACGCGAGTTCATTCGCGGTTTCCGCAAACTGCACTTCGTGGGTCCCTGTGTCACCTTTTTCGGAAGTGCGCGCTTCAGGGAGGACCATCCCTACTACGAAGCGGGGCGCGAACTGGCCAGGCGTGTGGGACGTGTGGGTTTCACCATCATGACCGGCGGCGGACCCGGCATCATGGAGGCCGCCAACCGCGGGGCACGTGACGTAGGAGCCACCAGTGTGGGCTGCAACATCATCCTGCCGCACGAGCAAAGTGCCAATCCGTACCTCGACGTCAGCCTCACCTTTGAGCGCTTCTTCGTGCGCAAGGTGCTGCTGCTGAAGTACAGCGTGGCCTTTGTGGTGATGCCCGGTGGCGCCGGCACATTGGATGAACTGTTCGAGACGATCACCCTCATCCAGACGGGCAAGGTGAAGGACTTCCCCATCCTGCTTTACGGCAAGGACTATTGGAAACCGATGCTCGAACAGATCGACACCATGGTGGCGGTGGGGACCCTCGGCAAGGAGGAGTTGCGCTTCGTGTTGGTCGCGGACAGTGTGGATGAGGCCACCTTGCTGCTGCAGGACAGGCTTCTGGTGATGTGGCAGCAGGCCCGCGCGCGCGCTGAGCGACCCAAGTGGTGGTTCCTTGAGGACCGTGTTAAGCGGAGGTTAATCCAACGGCCCAAGGCCTAACAATGCCTTAACATACAGGGAAGCGTCGGGTAACATGCCTCCCGGACCTTTGCAGCGCGTTGGGCCACAGGGTCCATCACCCCTGCGATGTACCGGACCCTCCTGTTCCCCCTGGCCTTCATCGGCTGCCTCGTCGCCCATGCGCAGAAGGGCACCGTGACCGGCACCATCACCTCACCTGAGGCAGGCAAGGTGCAACCGATGCCGTTCGTGAATGTGCTGCTCAAGGGCACCACCACCGGCACCACCACAGACCTGGACGGCCGGTTCAGCTTCGATGCGGAACCGGGCTCCTACATCCTATTGGTGAGCTTCGTGGGGTATGAGCCCGTGGAGCGAGCGGTGTCCGTGTCCGCCGGTCAGACCACGCGGGTGGATGTTGAGCTGAAGGGGCAGGCGGTCGAAATGAAGACCGTGGAGGTCGTGACCACGCGCCGCACGGAAACGGAGGCTGCCGTAGTGATGGAGACCCGCCAGAGCGAGCAGGTGGTCAATGGTGTGGGACGTGAACAGATCAGCAAAGGCCAGGACCGAAGTGCCGGAGATGTGGTCAAACGGATCCCCGGCGTAACAATGATGGGGGACCGGTTCGTGATGATCCGCGGCCTGGCCGACCGATACAATACCGTGATGCTGAATGACGTCGTCGCGCCCAGCCTCGAGAGCGATCGCCGGGCTTTCAGCTTCGACATCCTGCCCAGCGGCGCATTGGACCGCGTGATGGTGTACAAGACCGGTGCGGCGGAGCTTCCAGGGGAATTCGCGGGCGGTGTGATCAAGATCCACACGATGAACGTACCGAGCGAGGACCTGGTGCGTGTGGATCACAGCGTCTCGTTCCGGCCAGGCACAACGTTCAACGACTTCTACAGCAGCCAGCGCAGTGCCACGGATAACCTCGGCTTCGATAACGGCTTGCGCCAACTTCCCGACGCCTTCCCCGGCAGCCTTTACAATATCTCCAGCGAACGACTGCAAGCTGCCGGCAGATCCCTCGCAAACAACTGGTCGGCAACAAAACGCACCGCAATGCCCGACCAGCGTTTCAACCTGATGGTGGCACGCAGGTTCGGGGGTGAGGGGAAACGGATCTCAGGGGGCAACATCACCAGCTTCAGTTACAGCAACACCAGCTTGTCCTACACGGCAAAGAACTACAACTACAACGTGTTCGATCCTGTCCTGCAGCGAAGCGACAGCATCTACAACTACAGCGACAACGAGAACATCCAACAGGTTCGTATCACCGCCCTCAACAACCTCAGTCTGCTGCTCGGCCCGCACACCAAGATCGACTTCCGGAACCTCTTCACGCAACAGGGTACGGACCAGACCACGCTTCGAACCGGGTCTAATTTCGAAGAGCAGTTCGAGGTGCGCAACTACGCCTTCCGTTACCAGCAACGGACCATCTACAGCGGTCAGCTGCATGTTGAGCATACGTTGCGCCCTGACATTTCGAAACTGAGCTTCACCGGCGGCTATGCAAGGACCTGGAGCCAGGAGCCCGACTTCCGCCGCATCCGCACGGTGCGTGACATCAACACCACGGACAGCAACACCCCGTTCCAGACCATCATTCCACCGGGTGCCACCACCCTCGATGCAGGACGTTTCTTCAGCAGCGTCTCTGAACAGGTGATCACCGCACGGATCGATCACGAGCATAAGATCCAGGGTGAAAAGGTCGATGTGAAGGTCCGATCCGGGGTGTTCATGGAACAGAAGGACCGCCTGTTCACCGCGCGATGGATGAGCTTCCGCGCTGCCAACAGCTCTGCACTGGACCAAAGCCTGCTCACCCTGCCGTTGAACGAGGTGTTCGCCGCAGGCAACATCAACAGCACGTCGGGCTTCAAACTGGAGGAGGGCACCAATCCCAGTGACCGTTACGATGCTGCCAACACCCTGCTGGCCGCCTACGCGGGCTCCACGTTCACGTTCGGCAGCACCACCATCAGTACCGGACTGCGTGCAGAACACAACACCCAGGTGCTGAACAGTGCAACGTTCGGGGGGCGGCGTGTGCGCGTCGATGACCCCGTGCTCAGTATCCTGCCTTCCATCAACGCTTCATACAAGATCAGCGAAAAGTCCCAGGTGCGGATCGCCTGGGCCAGCACTGTGAACCGTCCGGAGTTCCGGGAACTGGCTCCCTTCGCCTTTTACGATTTCAGCTTCAACAACGTGCTCTCCGGCAATGACAGCTTGAACGTGGCGACCATCCAGAACGTGGACGCACGCTATGAGTTCTATCCCAGCGCCGCGGAAGTTGTGAGCCTGGGCATTTTCTACAAGCACTTCTCCGATCCCATCGAAATGTTCTTCCTGCCAGGTGCGGGAAGCGGTGGAACCAGGAACTTCTCGTTCGGCAATGCAACGTATGCGCAGAGCATTGGCGCAGAGGTGGAGCTCCGCCGACAGCTGAGCGGGCTGTTCACGGAGGGTTATCTCAGCCGCGTAGGTGTCATGCTCAATGCAGCCTACATCATCACCGAGGTGGAACTGGGTGGAGACGCACGCGGACAGGCGCGGCAACGTCCGCTCATGGGCCAGTCACCCTATGTGGTGAACGCTGGTCTCTACTACCAGGACACCGAGCATCGGCTGCAGTACAGCATCCTATACAATGTCATCGCCCAGCGCCTGTTCGCGGTGGGAACATTCGGCACACCGGACATCTACGAAATGCCCCGCAACGTGATCGACCTTACCGTGACCAAGGGCATCGGCAAGCGGTTCGAACTGAAGGTCAGCGCACAGGACTTGCTGAACCAGCGGGTGCTGCTCGTCCAGGACTCCAATGAAAGCGGCAACATCGACGGCCGCGACGAAGAGATCATGAGCTTCCGACGGGGGAGCTATTTCTCAGCAGGGATCGGAGTGCGCTTCTGATGTTCTCAAGAAACGATGAGCGAAGCCCGGTCGATGCCGGGCTTCGCTCATTAACACTGATTTAACCTTCCTTGACGTAATGATAATGCTCTGCGAACCATGGGATAATACACGCGTGCTCCTTTTGCAGCGTTCGCAACCAACAACCCGTTCAACGCAATGACATCGATGAAATACAACGCATGGAGCCTGGTGCTCATAGCAGCCTTGTTGCTGGTGCTGCCCGGCTGTTCCAAGAAGGAGGGCTGCACAGACCCGTCCGCCACCAATTATGACCCTGATGCGGAAAAGGACTGCTGCTGCGAGTATCCGGCCCCATCCGTCAGCAATGTGATCGAGGTGACCCAGAACATCTCCAGCAATATCACCTGGACGAGCAGCAACAAGTACATCCTGAAGGGCTTCATCTATGTGGAGGACGGTGCCACATTGACCATCCAACCAGGTACGATCATCAAGGGTGACAAACCGACCAAGGGTACCCTGATCGTCAAGCGGGGCGGAAAGCTCATCGCGGACGGCACGGCCAGCGCACCCATCGTATTCACCAGCAACCAGGCTCCCGGCAGCCGTGACTACGGTGACTGGGGCGGTATCATCATCTGTGGCAGGGCTCCACACAACCAGCCCAGCGACCCCATCGTTGAGGGCGGTGTCGATGCCCAATATGGAGGGAACGACCCGGAGGACAACAGCGGCATCCTGCGCTATGTGCGCATCGAATTCAGCGGCATACCGTTCCAGCCCAACCAGGAGATCAATGGTCTTACCATGGGTGGCGTGGGGAGAGGCACCATCATCGACCACGTGCAGGTGAGTTACTGTGGTGACGACAGCTACGAATGGTTCGGTGGCACGGTGAACGCCAGGCACCTCATCGCCTTCCGCGGCTGGGACGATGATTTCGACCAGGACCTCGGCTGGCAGGGCAAGGTGCAATGGGCCGTGAGCCTGCGCGACCCCAACGTAGCCGACCAAAGCAGCAGCAACGGCTTCGAGTGCGACAATGACGCCGCCGGCAACGACGTGGCTCCTTACAGCCAGGGCACCTGGAGCAACGTGAGCATCTTCGGACCCAAGGCGGACGCTGGCACCACCATCAGCGCCCAATACGCACGCGCACTTCATTTGCGCCGCAGGACCCAGACGCGTGTGTTCAACAGCGTGTTCGCAGGTTACCCCACGGGCCTCTACATCGATGGCAACAGCACCCAGGCGAACGCCAGCAACGGTGATCTGATGTTCCGAAACAACGTCATCGCAGGCATGACAACTCCGCTCAATGTTCCCAGCGGGCAGAACTGGGACCAGAACGCCCTCACGAACTGGTTCAACAGCACTGGCTGGAACAATATCATCTACGCCAACAACAGCGATCTCCAAGTGGCCAACCCGTTCAACCTCACCGCACCGAACTTCATGCCCAACAGCAGCAGCCCACTGTTGGCCGGTGCTGATTTCACGAACGGTCCGGTCTCTGATGGGTTCTTCACCCCGGTAAGCTATCGCGGTGCGTTCGGCACCGATAACTGGACCGCTGGTTGGGCCAACTGGGACCCCCAGAACACCGCCTACTGAGTCCGGTACATCGCAACGACCCGCTCGGTCCATGGGAAGGCCTCGCGAAAGCGGGGCCTTCCCATTCTTATTGGAAGGGCGCCAGCAGCACGGCATACCGCGCGGCCTTGCCCGCCAGCATCAGCAGTGCCGTGGCGACCAGCGGGCTGCGCCCCAGACCGAGCGCCACAGCGATCACATCACCCACCACCGGAAGCCAGCAGCCTAGGGCCGCCCACGGGCCATATGCTGCGACACGCCGTCGCCAGCGATCGGCACGGGTCACCTCCACACGCAACCACTTGCGCAGGCGATCGGGGTCGCCCAGATGCCCCAAGGCATAGGAGCTCATGCCGCCCAGCCAGTTCCCTGCCGAAGCGACCACCAGCAACTCCAGCGGCGACCACCCGGCGGCCGCCATCCCCAGCAGCACCAGTTCCGAACTGAATGGAAGCACCGAAGCCGCCAGGAAGCTCGCCACAAAGAGCCCGGCCAACCCACCTTCCATCCATCCGACCACCGGTTCCATGCGTTGTTTCCCTGCCCCAAAGCTAGCCGGGGCAGGATCGGCATACATTTTGGGACCTTCTGTACGAACTTTGGACCATGCACCGCTGGATGCTCCTGCCCCTGCTAGCCCTGGCACTGGAACTGGCCGCCCAGGCACCGCGGCAACAGAACCCCGGCGTCAACGGGCCACGGCGACGGACCGCCACGGTCGGGGCGGGTATAGAGGTGGGCATTCCACGCGGGGCGTTCAACGACAGCTGGGGACGCGAAATAGCAGGCTTCAGCGCCAACTTCACCGCTCCCATGCGGATCCTGCCCTTCGACTGGGGGTTCGACTATTCGTTCGGTGCACTGGGTGGCGAGTCCACGGTAGTGGCCGTATCGGAGCAGGGGCTTGCCGCCACCACCGGCGACCTCCGTATCCGCAGCAGCGTCATGGGATATCATGGCCAATTCCGCTTCAAACCACTACAGGGGAAGGTGATGCCCTATGGCGAACTGCTCGCCGGTGCGCGGCATTTCGTCACCCGCACCACCATCCTGGTGGAGGGCCTTGACCAACCCTACCGTGAGGAACGCAACGAGAGCGCGCTGTCCTGGAGCGGCGGTTGGGCGCTTGGCCTCCAGGTGGCACCCACCCGGAATTTCTTCGTGGAAGGCCGCGTGGAGCGGCTGGAAGGCTCGGAGGTGGACTACGTGGACCCCCGCTCCATCACGTTCGGCAATGATGGACAGGTGAATTACGCCACGCTGCGCTCTGGAACGCACGTGCTGAACATCCACCTGGGCATCGGACTGCGTTTCTGATGGCATGGGGTGGTGACGGGATCTCCGCTCCGTGGCGGGTGAACAGGATCCGGCGACCGGACGGGCCGCCGTTCGGCAGAAGGGGCTCGGAACCGGAGCGCCCACCGACCTGTGGAGATGATGGTTCCCACAACGAAGGCTGGTCGTAAAGGACCATCGCGGAGCACCTTGCAGAGGCCGGAATGATGCGCGTGGGCGACCGCCCCTTGATGCAGCGGCCCCTGTTGTTGGTAACCTATGCGTAACCTGCAGCAGGAACATATGGCAGGCTCCCTCCCCGGAGCGTAAACTTGTGCCCCAATAGCGTAGCATATCTGCGCTGCGGTTGTCATTGGACGGTCTGAAACGGATCCATAGCGCCCTCATCTCGGTCTTCCACAAGGACGGGCTGGAACCCATTGTGCGCGAGCTCCACAACCTCGGGGTGCACCTGCTCTCCACGGGCGGAACGCAGGACTTCATCCGCTCCCTCGGCATCCCCGTGACCCCGGTGGAGGATGTGACCTCCTATCCCAGCATCCTCGGCGGCCGCGTGAAGACCCTGCATCCCAAGGTGTTCGGCGGCATCCTGGGGCGACGCGACCTGGCTTCCGACGTGGCCCAATTGGAAGAGTTCGCCATCCCCCCCATCGACCTGGTCATTGTGGACCTGTATCCCTTCGAGGCCACGGTTGCCATGGGCGGCAGCGCTGCGGAGATCATCGAGAAGATCGACATCGGTGGCATCAGCCTGATCCGTGCCGGGGCCAAGAACCACGCCGACGTGGTCATCGTGCCTGGCATGGCGCAGTACGGTGAATTGTTGCGTATGCTGAAGGAGCAGGACGGGCATACCACCCTTGCACAGCGGCGGACCTTCGCTACGGCGGCATTCGCGGTGAGCAGCCACTACGATAGCGCGATCCACACGTGGTTCAGCGGAGGCCAGGGTGACCTGCGGCTCAGCGGGGGCCCCACCACCGTGCTGCGCTACGGTGAGAACCCCCACCAACGGGGCGCTTTCCATGGCGACCTCGGGTCCATGTTCGAGCAATTGCACGGGAAGGAGCTGAGCTACAACAACCTGCTGGACCTGGATGCCGCGGTGGAACTGATCGACGACCTCTCCACCATCACGGGTGTGCCCTTTGCCATTTTGAAGCATAACAACGCCTGTGGCGCCTCCGTGCGTCCCACCGTGAAGGAGGCATGGGACGCTGCGCTGGCCGGTGATCCCGTGAGCGCCTTCGGCGGGGTGCTCATCACCACCTCCCGTATCGACAAGCCCACCGCAGAGGCCATCGATGGCATCTTCTTCGAGATCATCGCAGCTGCCGACTACGATCCAGACGCCCTCGAGGTGCTGATGAAGAAGAAGAACCGCATGATCCTGAAGCGGAAGCCGGCAGCACGCCCCACGACCAAGGTGCGTACCGCGCTCAACGGCATCCTCAGCGAGCAGGCGGACCTTGTGGTGGCCAATGCAGCCAGCATGCGGACCGCCACCACCAAGGCGCCCACACCGCAGGAAGTGAACGACCTGGTCTTCGCCACCCTGGTTGTGAAGCACACCAAGAGCAACGCCATCGTACTGGCCAAGGGGGGACAGCTCCTGGCCAGCGGCACCGGCCAGACCAGCCGTGTGGACGCCCTCGAACAGGCCATCACGAAGGCTGGCAAGTTCAACTTCGATCTGGGCGGCGCAGTGATGGCCAGCGACGCCTTCTTCCCGTTCCCGGATTGCGTGGAGATCGCACACAGGGCGGGCATCACCGCAGTGGTGCATCCCGGCGGCAGCATCCGCGACCAGGACAGCATCGACTATTGCAACGCGCACGGCATGGCCATGTGCATCACCGGCACCCGACACTTCAAACACTGAACGAAGGACCATGAGCTGGTTCAACTTCTTCACCCAGGAGATCGCGATCGACCTCGGCACGGCCAATACGCTCATCATCCACAACGACAAGGTCGTGGTGGACGAGCCCAGCATCGTGGCCGTGGACCGGACCAGCGGCAAGGTCATCGCAGTGGGACGCCAGGCACAACAGATGCACGGCAAGACCCATGAGAACATCAAGACCATCCGCCCCCTGCGCGATGGGGTGATCGCGGACTTCAAGGCAGCCGAGGACATGATCAAGGGGATGATCCGCATGATCAAGCCCGGTCGCCAGCTGTTCAGCCCCAACCTGCGCATGGTCATCTGCATCCCCAGCGGCATCACTGAAGTGGAGAAGCGCGCAGTGAAGGACAGCAGTGAGCACGCAGGCGCCACCGACCTCCTTGATCTTCTTCTCAGCCTGTTTTGGTGTGGGGGGTCAATGACGT